>JAHIFK010000233.1 GCA_018900975.1 Methanobacteriota archaeon | reverse complement strand
TGACTCTTGTATTTTTTTAATTATATTTAATATGTCATTAATTCTGTCCCCTTCGGTCATTACATAACATATATGTTTTCATAATATATAAATTTATGGCAATTAGGTTCGTATCAAATTTAATTTAGCCGAAAGTCATGTAATATACAGGCTTCAGTGTTAAGTATAGAAAGCTCGATACCTCATATATCTATATTTATACGATGAAAGTATAGAATATAGATGTATTTATATGGACGAAAATGAAAAAATCGATGGGTTCAAATTCGCTGTGACGTTGCTCACAGCTTTAGGTACAATTATATATGTACTATATGCTTATTTTCATAACAATGCTGTTGATAACAATTTGTATACATCTAGTTTAGGACTAATTACTATATTGTTAATATCTGCTCTCTTACTTATCGCATATATTTCGGTTAAAGGTTTTTCAGCAGAAGTAAAAGATAATAATCAAAAAGAGAATCTAGAAAAATTGGCTTCAAACATTTATTTGATAGCATTTTTAATGGGATTCATAGCATCAATATATATAATAAGCTTTTTTTTATTGACAATCACTGGATACAGATACAATCAAAATGAACCTATATTTATAGTCATGACTTTTATTATTTTATTTTTTGGGTATGTTGGTTTCAGTAAGTTTATAATGAAAAGCCAATTGGAATTTCCTTTAACAAAAATGAAATCGATATTAATTTTTGCCTTATTATTTGTTTTGTTTTTTACATTATGGTCTGCTTCATATACAGCTATTTTAGGCTTAATGCAAGGTGATGTTATAGATAATATGGACTGCATTTATTATAAAAATGGAGAGCCGATTCCTGTATCTATTGAGGTAATAGGTCAGAATCCAGACTTATCAATATATTTATATAACGTAAGTTCTGAAATCGACAATATTACATTAAAGCCAACACATGACTCAAATAAAGTAGAATCTGGAAAGTACTTAGTTGGCAATGCTTTTGATTCTGGAAAATACTTTGTATTTATCAACATCACAAATCCTAATATGACCGAAGGGTATTATGAATTAATATATTCACGCTCAATAAATGGGCGTTCAATAGATAAACACGGCAAAAGTTTCTATTTATTAAACAAAACTGAAGTTTAGTAGATTAAATAAATATAGTTCTATGCCCTATAAAACTATATATTATTTACTATGAAAATTAGCTCTACCGATTTTCATACCTACTCGCCATTTTTGCATTGAATATTTTTATATATCATATGGAATAAAATCTTAATTCTATCTATTGTTTAATTGCTATAAGTACTTCGAATTTATCATAAGAACGAACAAATTTACCCTCGGTGGTAGTAACATTCAAGAAGTTATCAACCCCGACAATTTCAGACCAAATCATGGTCGTCCCCCCCAAGATTCTCAATTCAAATTGATATTTTTTCCCTGAGGTTAACTCTCCTTTGTTTGGAGATTGAACATTGTTAATGTATAAAATCCCTTTCCCTGGGGGAATAGTATCTATATAATAATCAACTATATGCTCTGTGTATATCATTTGTTTCTGTGTTGGTAATGGGGTTTTCGATGGTGAAGCTATTGACGAAGTTGGTTCAGAAATAGTACATATTGTAGACCCATCAGTTGTTATACAATCACTTACCTTATATAAAATTGTTATTTCTCCATCGTATAAAGAAATTTTATTGAATTGTAGCAAAGAAGAGCAAGGCGATAATCCACTGGAGAGATAATTACAATTGTTTTTTTCCAGCTCTATTTTACCTCTAAATAATATTCCATCATTTTTATTGAGTTCTAATAAATTATATGTGACATCATTTAATTCAATTTCCATTTTATTAGCAGATATTTTTGGAGAGAATTGAAAAGGAATACTCAAATAAATTTTCCCATTTTTTATATCTTCAATAGTGCTTTCCCCTGTGAGATAATAACCATCTACTTTACTTTCATAAGTTTTTTTATTATTTATAACAAAAAATGAACAAGCATCAGAAGTCATCGATAAATCGCATTTGTTATTTAATAATTTAAGATTTTCTTCCAGTTGTTGTACGGTTATATTAGAACCACTACTTTTTGAAGCTTTTAAATCATTATCATTAAATGGATTCTGAAAATTATCCATTATGTTTGAATTATCAACACAACCAATCGTTAATAATGAAATTATTAAAATCAATACTATTTTTAATTTCATTTTAATTACCTCTGTATAAAAATACACCATATCGTCTTGTTGAACGGAATTCGCAAAATGCGCCCAACAGTATAAACGCAAATCCTATAATCCAATAAATATTATTGAAAACAAGATTTCGTGGTGTGTTATATGTGTATATCATTACCATTTGGCTGGAGAATATTAGGAGAAACCCAAATAATACAGCTAATCCACCAACAATTCTAACAACCCAAATAGTAAGGTCGTTGTATAGATTTAAAGAATCGATATATTTTATCCACACATAAAAAATACTTACAACAATGTATGATGCTATTAATAATAATCCATAATCAACATAAGTAAATAGGGAAGAACCAGATTTCACAAAGATGGAAAGTGTGAGGATTACTATGAAAACTATCAAAGCATTATACATTCTTTCAAAGAATTTACGATTTCTTTTGACTATTCTTCGATTTGTAATAAAATTTGGTAATTGTAACATCTTCCTTATCTTTCTCCAAGTTTTCCACTTGAACTTCAGTAATTACAGTTCCTAATATTTTTTATTGGATTTGTATTTTTTGGTGGTGTAATATGAAATTAACTGAGTTCTCGATGAAAGGTAGCCTGTGTTTTTTTATATGGGAGAAGTCCTTACTCGGCTTCTTATGTTTTGTCATATTTATCCCATTATTCCTGGCTTACTTCTCATTTGGATTCGCATATTCGCACGGATCCGTGAAAATCTGTCTGATCCGTGTCATCCGTGTTCTATTTAGAACTAAACCTATAAAACATGAAAAATAAATAACTCTTTGAATAACTGTACTGAGCAAGCATGTTAAATTCCTTAACCGATGACATATGAGTAAAGTTAAGGTTAATATCTGACATCACATCTAACAAATGGGTTATGATCATGCTACAACTTCCCCCTCACCAGCGCCTGACAACAGATTTCCCCATCCTGCATTTCGGGAAACTGCCTGAATTCGACATGAGAACCTGGGATTTTCGTGCTGAAGGACTTGTTGAAAACCCCGTCAGGCTGACATACGATGAATTCGTGGCACTTGAGAAGACCGCGGATGTCAGCGATTTTCATTGCGTGACCGGATGGAGCAGGTTCGATAATAAATGGGAGGGGGTCAGGTTCAGTGATATTGCAAAGCTCGTGAAACCAAAAACCAGCGCCCGGTTTGCCACGATAGAGTGCGATGGCGGGTACACTACCAGTCTTCCCCTTACTGAGCTTATGGAACCTGATGTGCTCCTCGCTTACATTTTTGATGGAAAGCCGCTTGAACCGGCGCACGGGGGACCACTCAGGCTCGTTGTGCCGAAAAAATATGCCTACAAGAGCGCCAAATGGGTGAGGCGCGTGGTGTTTACAGAGGAGCAGGTGACGGGGTTCTGGGAAGAAAGAGGGTACAGTAACAGCGCTGACCCGTGGAAAGAGGAGAGGTATTCGAATTAAGTTCTATGGGAATTATCGAGAACGAGCTTTTTAATATTTCATATTGACAAAAAGATAATATACTTTGAGAACTTAGATATCTTTGTGATTACAGAATGCTAAGTGAAACAATAATTTCAAAAGGATATCAGACCGTAGTACCTGCAAAAATAAGGAAAGCCCATAAAATAACGCCGGGCGATGTTCTTGAATGGAGCGATACAGAAAAGGGAATAATCGTGCAGCCACGAAAAAAAAGAACATTCCAGGACATAATCGGATTGATAAAAACAGAGGGTCTGCCCGATGCAGTAGAACTTAAGAAGAGAATCCAGAAAGGAGAAAAAATATGATCTTTGCGGATTCCTCTTATTTTATCGCCGCATTAAAAAAAGATGATCGATGGCATAAGGACGCTTTGAAACTGTCTGGAAAAGTTAAGGAACAGTTGCTCGTCTCCGAACTTATCATGAGCGAAAGCATAACATTGGTCGGTTCTTTCGAAGGCGGCAAGGCTGGAAAAACACTTTATGAATTTTTTTTGGATAATTGCAGAATAGAATATTTGGATGAAGAGATGATGGAAAAATCTATGACCACATTCTTGAAATACGATGGTTCGATATCTCTGGCAGATTCGTTATCCATTGAGATAATGAAAAGATATGATGTGAATAAGATTATTTCATTTGATAGTGATTTTGATAAAATTCAAGAAATCGTCAGGATTCATTAGTAAGTGCTCCTAAGAGGCGCGAATCCAGATACGCTTTGTTATATGACCGAGCCGGATAGGGCGAGGCAAGGAAACAGAAGGTTTCCGTAAAGTTAAGGTTAATATCTGGCATCGCCTGTAATAAACAGGTTAAGATCATGCAAAAACTCCCCCCTCACCAGCGCCTGACAACAGATTTTCCCATCCTGCATTTCGGGAAAGTGCCTGAATTCGACAGGAGGACATGGGATTTTCGTGCCGAGGGGCTTGTTGAAAACCCTGTCAGGCTGACATACGATGAATTCATCTCACTTGAAAAGACCGCGGATGTCAGCGATTTTCATTGCGTGACCGGATGGAGCAGGTTCGATAATAAATGGGAGGGGGTCAGGTTCAGCGATATTGCAAAGATCGTGAAACCAAAAACAGGCGTCCGGTTTGCCACGATTGAGTGCGATGGCGGATACACTACCAGTCTTCCCCTTGCTGAACTTATGGAACCTGATGTGCTCCTCGCTTACATTTTTGAAGGAAAGCCGCTTGAACCGATGCACGGGGGACCCCTCAGGCTTGTTGTGCCGAAAAAATATGCATACAAGAGCGTGTAGAATATCAAGCAATAAATCTATCTATTTTCAGTAAGTGAAAGGAGAAACAGGAACCAAAAAGTTAAGAAATCTGTGTTCATCGGCGTCATGCCCGCCGCAATGCATATACACGTCTCTGCAGGAATTCTTCATTGTAGAGAAATCAGAATAACTTTACTTCCTCAATATCTGTATGCTCGTCCTTGCACCTGCCGAAAGTTCCACTTCTTCATTCCTACCAGGCTTTGCATAAGCGTCGATTATGCGTATCTCGCTCCCGATATCCAGTCCATTGACTATATCTGCATGTTCACCCCAGAGTGCCACTCTTATCCGTCCGGTATCATCAGAGATATAGATATTCGAAACCTTATTCTTTGTCCCATCAGCCCGCTCAAATTCCTTGATCTCATCAAGCCCAGATACATGACCCGAAACACTATAGGAGGTGTTGATCCCAATGTCAGCAATAGGAGTGAGCGGTTCTGAATAATCAACTGCTGCATTGCTCTTAACAATGCTCCCGCCTGAGCCGATCTGCAATTCTGTCTGGTTGCTGAATGAGTTGTCCCGTGCGTATGCGTTCATGACCTCCACGGTATCTCCAGATTTAAATTCCGTCGCATCAGCCTTTGCATCCCATAAAGTCAGCCGTATCTTACCCGTGTCATCTCCAAGGGTTATATTCCTGACTTTGCCTGCTGTCCCGTCTTTTCGGGAAAATGTCCTGACAGCGCCCATATCAATTATTTTACCTATCATATTGAGTGAGTTCATGCCGTTCTTTACTTCGCTTATCTTTACGGGTTTTATGTCCACGGAAACTTCCTTATCAATATGCTCTATCCCCCCGCCCCTGCCCACATTGACCTCAAGACCGCCTTTCCCTTCCTTGACATATCCTTTCACTTTCAGGGACTGGCCTGGCTTGATATCCCCGATCTTCACAAGGTCGCATGCTTCGTCCCACAGCGCTGCTTTTATCGAACCTGTGTCATCTGCAAGGTTGAGGTTCACAACGCGCCCTGTCGTGTCATTATCGCGCGAGAACTCACGAATTTCGCTCACTGAGAGCACTTTTGCAATGAAGACAACATTGCTCCTGTCTGGGCTCATATCCTTTATTTTAACGGCCTCATTGACTCCCAATTCGCTTGATACGAGCATGGCAGCAGTCTTGAGGTCGCACAGGCCGTTCATGAACGTTATTTTTTCTTCGATCTTTGACTTGAATTCGTCGATTGTAAGCTTCCCTTCAAGTTTTTTGTAATATTCTTCGATCTCCTCGTGACTCATCATTATATGCTAAGAAGAAAGGTACGGATAAAAGGTTTATGGTTCTTTCAGGCTGAGTGAAAAATCTCATACAAACGTCTATGTATCTTAAAAACCCAATTAATGCCTGATGCCTACAATAAGTGAAAAGATACTGAGCAGGGCTTCCGGGAAAACTGCTTCCGCAGGGGATTTCGTCATCGCAAATATAGATTATGCTATGGCTCATGACGGGACAAGCGTGCTTGCTGTAAAAGCTTTCAAGGAGATGGGTGCAAAGAAAGTCTGGGATCCGACACGGATAATTATCCCGTTCGACCACATAGCACCCGCAAATAATGAGACCGCGGCAAAGCTCCAGCAGGGTATCAGGCAATGGATAAAAGAACAGGGAATTACCAATTTTTTCGATGTGGGTGACGGCATCTGTCATCAGGTGCTGCCAGAGCAGGGATTTGCAATGCCAGGAAAGCTCATCATCGGCGCTGACTCCCATTCATGCACTTACGGCGCATTCGGGGCATTTGCTACAGGCGTTGGCGCAACAGACATGGCTGAGATATTCGCAACAGGGAAACTGTGGCTGCGTGTGCCGCAAACAATATGGTTAACAGTTGAGGGACGGCTTGCAAAAGGTGTTTCTGCAAAGGACATGACGCTTTACATAATAAAAAAACTGGGCGCGGACGGGGCGAACTATAAAGCAGTAGAGTACTACGGCGATGCCATATCTGCCCTCTCGATCCCTGAGAGGATGACGCTTTGCAACATGGCTATCGAAATGGGAGCAAAAGCAGGCATCGTGCCGCCTGATGAAAAGACAGACAAATATCTCAGGGGAAGAGCGCGGGAAAAATACACACCCGTATTCGCGGATGAGAACGCTGAATATATAGAAGAATACGATTTTGATGTAGGCGACCTTGAGCCGCAGGTGGCAAAACCGCATGAAGTAGACAATGTGGTCTCTGTCGGGGAAGTGGCAGGAACACACCTTGACCAGGTCTTTATAGGCTCATGCACCAACGGGCGGTACGAAGACCTTGAGATTGCAGCGCGTATCCTGAAAGGGAAAAAAGTCAGGGCGCGTACAATAGTTCTGCCTGCTTCGCGCGAAATTCTTATCAAAGCCGCGGAATCGGGCGTCATCGCCGTGCTCCTGAAAGCAGGCGCCATTATCGCGCCTCCGGGATGCGGACCATGCCTTGGAGCGCACATGGGAGTGCTCGCAGAGGGTGAAACATGCCTCTCAACCTCCAACCGCAACTTCAGGGGAAGGATGGGGACAGGCGGGCTGATATATCTCGCATCTCCAGAGACCGCGGCTGCAAGCGCGCTTGCAGGAAAGATAGCTGACCCCAGGGATGTGAAGCAATGATTTCAAGGATCCTTTCTGAAAAAATAAAATACGACGGCTCGCAGATAGCTCCGCTATGGGCTTACAGCATGGGAATAAAGGGGGACTCGATGGTGATCTTCCATGGGCCGATGGACGTTACCTTCGATAATATGAAAGACCTTGAAGATGAAAAAGCAGGAAAGACGATCATGGGAGATGATGTTGTCCACATAATCGTGGAACGGTTCGATTCACCGGCCAGCATGCGGCTTGCATACTACATGCAGCGCCTCCTCATTGTCTGCATCAGGGATGCCCTTATGAGGCAGGGAATTCAAACGACCAGGAATGGCGATGACCTTTATGTCGATGATGGGAAGCTCACGGTTAGCATAGCCACAGCAGGTGTAACAAGTGAGAAAATACACTGCGGGATAAATATAACAACAGTTGGGACGCCGGCAGAGGTCAGGACGGCTTCGCTTGAAGAGCTTGGGATAACGGACTGGAAACCTCTTGCGTGGGAGATAGCAGAGACATTTATAAATGAAATAGAAGATATCGAAGGGGATATCGTAAAAACGAGAAGTTTATGAAATGTGGACTATAATTGGCTGGCTGAACACCAAATAATTCAATCCCTGTTTCTTTCAATACTTTCCAACAAAACGTTTAAAATAACTAAAGTTATCTAACAACACATAATCATGAGAAGCAATAACATCAAGAAAGGGCTTGAGCGCGCCCCGCACAGGTCCCTGTTGAAAGCAGTGGGGCTGACGGATGAGGAAATGGAATTGCCCTTCATAGGGGTCGTGAATTCATGGAACGAGTTGATCCCGGGGCATATACACCTTGATAAGCTTGCAGAGGCTGTAAAAGCAGGCATCAGGATGGCTGGCGGCGTGCCGTTCGAATTCAATACGATCGGTATCTGCGACGGCATAGCAATGGGACATTCGGGTATGAAGAATTCGCTTCCAAGCAGGGAATTGATAGCAGATAGCATTGAGTTGATGGTCGGGGCTCACCAGTTCGACGGTATGGTCATGATACCAACGTGTGACAAGATCGTTCCCGGTCACCTGATGGCAGCAGGAAGGCTTGATATACCGACAGTAGTGGTCACCGGAGGTCCAATGATGCCCGGTATCGTAAACGATGAACCTCGGGATCTTATATCTCTTTTCGAGGCTGTGGGTGAGCGCAGGAATAATAAAATCACAGAACAGGACCTCAAGAATCTTGAGGACTGCTCATGCTGCGGCGCTGGCTCGTGCGCTGGTCTGTTCACGGCGAATACCATGGCATGTGTAACTGAAGCGCTTGGAATGAGCCTGCCCGGATGCGGCACAGCGCATGCAGTTGATGCTAAAAAAACAAGGATAGCAAAGCGATCGGGTATGAAGATACTTGAACTTGTAAAGAATGGAATAACCGCGCGGCATATCGTTACACAGGCCTCTCTTGATAACTCAATCCGCGTGGACATGGCGATCGGCGGCAGCTCGAATACCGCGCTTCACATGCCTGCGATAGCTGCAGAGTTCGAGCTTGAACTTCCCCTTTCAAGGTTCGATGAACTGAGCAGGGAGACGCCTCATCTTATCAGCCTCAGACCCGGAGGCAACAGGTTCATGATTGATTTCGAGCGCGCAGGGGGCGTTCCTGCAATTCAGCAGAGGCTAAAGGCAGCTCTTGATCTTGATACATTGACCGTGACTGGAAAAAGCCTGGAAGAGAACCTGAAGGAATATATAATCATAAATCCACGAGCCAATAAGGAGATAATCGCAACGCTTGATTCGCCCGTGCACCCCGAAGGAGGAATAGCCGTGCTTCGCGGAAGCCTTGCGCCGCAAGGGTCTGTGGTAAAGCAGACTGCGGTGAGCCAGAATATGCTGAAATTCTCTGGTATTGCAAGGGTTTTTGACAGCGAGGAGCTTTCGATGAAGGCTATCATGGAAAAGAAGATAAAACCTGGCGACTGCATCATCATACGTTATGAAGGTCCTAAGGGAGGACCGGGGATGAGGGAGATGCTTTCACCCACAGCCGCCATCGCAGGCATGGGATTGATCGAGTCAGTAGCGCTTGTAACGGACGGGCGGTTCTCAGGAGGGACAAGGGGGCCTTGCATAGGTCATGTATCACCTGAGGCTGCTGAGGGCGGACCCATTGCGCTTGTGAGGGAAGGGGACATCATAGAGATCGATATCCCGGCGCGCGTTTTGAACCTTGCTGTTTCAAAGGAAGAGATGGAAAAGCGCAGGAAAGACTGGAAAGCTCCGGCTCCGAAAGCTGTGAAGGGATATCTTGCACGATACCGGCAGCATGTGAGTTCGGCGGATAAGGGTGCTGTATTCAGGTAGCTGGCTGACTCCTGCATCCTGGCTCGCAGAATTGAAAAAAATATGGTTAAACAGCTTAGCCTTAAGGATATTGTATTGTTAGGGCGAACATTCGATGAATATTACAGGATGTTCGACCTGAACGATGAACTCTTGAAAAAAGAGAAAATTCTTGATGCAGCCTCAGGTGTCAGCTCTTTCTGCGCTCAAGCCTGCGCCAGAGGATACAATGTAACAGCTTCTGAGAATAACATCAAAAGAGATACGCATTTTTCCGATCGTGAATCTAAAGGGAAATAGGTCGAGTTTTATTGAAACTTTGATGCATGATGAAGAAATAGGACGTTATAGGATATCAATAAGAAAAGTAAGTTACGAGTTTATGAAAAACGGGAATGAGATGCTGGTAATAGAAAAATGATCGTATAGAAATAGAGGATCAAGGAGGGATAAATTTGACTGAATGCAGAAGTCTGGATGAAGTGCGTGAGAACATCGATAGAATAGACCGTGAGATCGTAAAACTCATCTCAGAGAGAAGTAGCTACGTCAGGCAGGCTGCGGGATTCAAAAAAACTACGGATGATGTAAAAGCTCCAAATCGGGTTGAACAGGTAATATCTAACAAAAGGGCTTATGCAAAAGAAATAGGTTTAGACCCTGATATGCGCGGTATGCATCGGGGAGATTTTATTTTATGAGTAATTATTCAACCCCATTATTTCTATTGGAGAAATAAATTGTAATTCTCATAATTATGAGGTGGTTTTTAATCAATTATTCAGTCCTATGCATTTCGATTGTGTTAACATTAATGTCATGAGTAGCCCCATTTACTGACCATTATTTCACATTAAAAAAAGTTTTAAATGATTCAACCTCTATTTCAAATGGAGATTAAGGAGTATAGTGGGCAGTGGGGGATTGTGGTGGTGTAAAAAAGTTTTACTGCCCACTATTAGTTCGTATGTATGCGAACATAGTATTTAAAGTTTATGGATCCACTCGATTATTACCGAAATTAAAGTTCTTGATACTCCTTCTTAGTTTCAATAGTATGCGCGTAATATCAGAACTCTACATACACCCATGCAAAATACAAATCTTTATTTACTATCGAATTTAATTTGTTTTAAAAGCTATGGAATTAAAAAAGATAGAGAAGATACTGCAAAAAGAACCCGAGGATGCAGCGGAAGAGCTCCTGAAGGAGGTTGAAAAGGCATACGGGGAGATTCCATACATCCTTAATTTCATGAAGCAGAAGCCCGAACTGCTAGTCACGAAGATCCTTTATGATAATTCCATAATCCGCGAATTCAAACGCCTTGATGCAAAGACCATAGAGCTAATATCCATTGGCGTATCGGCAGCGCTGAAATGCCCTCACTGCCTCAAGATGCATATCCGCGTTGCGCAGAGGCTCGGGGTGACCAGAGATGAGATATTTGATGCAATACTTATCGCCGGAACGCTCTCCAATGCCGCGGTGCTGGCTGAAGGCACAAGGGCGATGGATTCCGAGACCGGGGAAGAATGCAGTGTGTGCGTAACGCCGCACGAGAAAGATATTAAAGACTGAGCTATTTTTTTGGAACGGTTCCAAGCACGTTTATAGTCTGGATAAATTCAGAGAAAGCCTTTGTCTCAATGGCAATGACTTCTTCTTTTGTCATCGATATGCTCATCTCCCCATCTACGGTGAGAAGGTCAGGACCCCGGCGCACAAGCCTGTCTATACCATCGCCATTTAATAATTTCTTGATCTCAGGATCGTGTACGAACGCCCTTCCGGGGAAAAAAACCGTCTCCTTTATCTGTGACAGGTCAAGCCCCTTGACATCATCAATAGTGATCAGGCAGCCGATGTCTTTTTTTACAGGAATGACATTCACAAGCCCGCCCAGCTTATCGAAAATCTCATTTAAAAGAGGCGCTGCTACTTCACCTGTAATAATTGTGGCTTCCTTTGTGACCTTCGGAAGTCTCAAGAGCGCTTCAGGTTCATTCCTGATGGCAAACGGCGCGCCCGTATCAGGATCATATAGCGGCGTGCCAGTGACGCGGAATTTGAACTTGCTGTGAATATCATCAACGAGCGCCCTGAACTCGGAAATCGTATGAGGTACGACGTTTTCGATCACCGGGGCGTTGTTCAGGATTATACCCTGTTCGCGCGCATTGGCAAAGCGCATAAGGATGAGACCCTTGACACCCATATTCTCAAGGTCGGCGCACGTTTTCAGGAGCACATCGCCGTCGTTCACACCTGGAATGAGCACAGCAGCCGCATATACGGTGCATTTTTCCGCAAGGACGCGAAGCGCATCGAGAGAATCCTCAGGCGTTTTGTCATTCATGTAAATGCGGCGCAATTCCGGGTCTGTGGCAAAAACAGTGAACGTGACCTCATTCACTCCGTGGTCGATGAAGAAGAGCGCGTCTTCCCTGTTAAGCCCTTTCCCGCTCGTATAGCCCAGATGGATAGGCTTTTGGTACTGAGACAGGAACTTCACGAGTTGTTTAAGTTCAGGATAGCAGCTCACATCGCCCCCGCCGCTGACATTGAACTTTGATACGTTCTTGTTGAAATAGACTGCCTGCTGTATCTCCTGCGCTACCAAAGACATCGGTTTGAAACCCGAATACCCCTCCTTAACGCTTTTCGTGCAGTAATTGCATCCTTTCTGGAATGGCATGCAATGCTGGCATCCAAAAGGCTGGACTTCTTTTACTCCTTTAAAATAACAGTATTTACAGAAGCCGCGGCAGTCATGTCCCGGGCGTCCTCCGAGGTCGGCGAGTATTTCCATGCCCTTCCGAAAGGTAAAGGAGGATAATAAAACTATTGGATAGTTTTATAAAACCTGTTGATCTCTTAAACTTAATCGATCTTAAGGGGTTTCTTCTTCTTTATCTCCGTCTTTGGCATCTTCACCTCAAGCACGCCGTTCTTATATGAGGCTTTTGAGAGGTCAGGATCGACAGGCGACGGCAGCGAGATCGCCCGGTAATAACTCCCGGAACGCCTTTCTCTGTACACATAACCCTTCTCTTCCTTCTTCTCTTCATGCTTTGTTTCTGCAGATATCTCGAGTCTGTCCTCTGTTACATTGATATTGATGTCCTGTTTTTCAAGGCCAGGCAATTCGGCAGTGGCGATTATCTCTTTATCGTTCTCGATAACATCAATGAATGGTTCTCTGTATCCGGCAGGAGTGATCTCTCCCCTTTCACCTGAAGGTAAAAGTTTCCTTCTGGGTCTCGCCCCTGGAGGCTCATGACTCTGGGCGCCTTTATCTGTGGTTTCTTATTTTCAAATCTTTCAGGATAGCCACACAACACCATCCATGATAATATTTAACTCCCTCCCCGACAAAGAATGACCTGAAAAGCTGAACAAACAAAAAGAGGAACAAATGCCCAAAGACCTTGTATTCATAACAGTAATAGGAAAAGACCAGAAAGGAATAATCGCCCGCATCTCAAATGCCGTGTTCATGCACAATATCAATATCGAAGACCTGAACCAGAAGGTCATGGACGGCTATTTCGTGATGACAATGCTGGCTGACATGACTGATTCCAGCGCATCAATAGGAGATATCAAAAAAGAGTTTGCTGAGATAGAAAAGCAGATGGACTTGAATATCCAGGTCCAGCATGAGAACATCTTCAAGTCGATGCACAGGGTGTAGGCATGGAATACACTCTTGATGAGGTCATGGAAACTGTGCGTATGACCCTGTATCATAATTTTGATATCAGGACCGCGACGCTCGGCATCAATCTTAAGGACTGCATCGATACTGACATTGAGAACTTCAAATCAAATGTATATGATAAGGTCACAGAATACGGAAAAAAGCTGGTTTATGAAGCAGGCAAGATCGAGGACAAATACGGCGTCCCAATAATCAATAAAAGGATCTCTGTTACTCCAGTATCTCTCATAGTTGAATCATGCAGTGAGGACGCACCGCTTGAAATTGCAAAAACACTTGACAGGGCAGCCCGTGATGCAAAGATAGATTTCATCGGCGGGTACGGGGCGCTTGTCCAGAAAGGGATGACCCGGGCAGACTCACGCCTGATAGACTCGCTTCCTGAGATGCTCTCAAGCACGGAACGGGTGTGCGCTTTCCTGAACGTCGCCTCAACAGTATCAGGCATGAACATGGATGCAATAATCAAGCTGGGGAACATCCTGAAGGACATTGCCAGTAAGACAGATAACGGCATCGGGTGTACGAAATTTGCCGTATTCTCAAACGCTCCGGAAGATAACCCGTTCATGGCAGGCGCTTTTCATGGCATTGGGGAGCCGGACTTCTCGCTTAACATCGGAATCAGCGGTCCGGGTGTTGTGAGAAGCGTTGTAGAGAAGAACAGGGATTGTGACCTGACAGGGCTTTCCGAGGTCATAAAAAGAACCGCGTTCAAGATCACAAGAGCAGGGGAACTCATTGGCAGGGAACTTGCTTCAAATATGGACGTGCCTTTTGGCATCGTTGATATATCGCTTGCATCTACCAATAAAGTTGGGGATTCTGTAGCGGGGATAGTGGAAATGATGGGCATCGAAAAGATGGGCGCGCCTGGCAGCACTGCTGCTCTGGCGCTTCTTATCGACGCCGTGAAAAAAGGCGGAGCCATGGCTTCAGGGAACGTGGGAGGGTTGAGCGGCACATTCATTCCGGTTAGCGAAGATTCGGGCATGAACGAGGCTGTGAAATGCCGTGCGCTCTCCATCGAAAAACTTGAGGCTCTGACCGCTGTATGCTCTGTCGGGCTTGATATGATAGCAATACCTGGAGATACGCCTGCTGAGACAATTTCAGCGATCATTGCCGACGAGTTATCCATTGGAGTTGTGAACGGGAAGACCACGGGAGTAAGGCTGATCCCTGTTCCTGGAAAGAAAGCAGGTGATTATGTGAATTTCGGGGGATTGCTGGGTGAGACCTATGTGATGGACATCAGTACATTCAGTTCACGCGACTTCATACTGCGCGGAGGAAGGATGCCAGCCCCGATAACGAGCATGAGGAATTAGTGTATGGGGAATTTGTTCTCCGCATAACATGATAAAATTATTACCCTCGAAGAATGAATCATCTTCATACCACATCAACTTTGAAACCTTTTTTTACTTCTTTAACCCAGAGGAAGTGTTTATCTTTTGTCACAAGCTTTAATTTATTATTTAAAGCAACTGCTGCAATTACTGAATCCACAGCAGGTATAGGTTTGCCGATCTTTAAAAGTTCAGTCGAGATCATTAGAGCAAGATGGTAGTCGGATTTTGATGGAAACATGACGCGAAGGTCGAAATCCATTGCTTTTGGGAACTCTATGAGGTTCAGTATGGTCGTATAGCCATCGAGCATTTCTTTTTCCCTGTATGCATCGATCAGGCTGTTCGTATCATAGAGACTCTTTTCCATTGCGCATCCCTCATCTTTTTGTATCCTTTTGCAGATTTCTCAAAACTCAGTTCGTTAAGGGACTTTCTGAAATCATCGCCAAGTTCTTCAAGCAAGTCTTTTGTTGTTATCTCAGAGCCCTTCTCTTCAAGCTTTTCTATATATTCAGTTATTGCCCTTCTTACTACCTCGCTCCATCTGATTTCTTTATGAATCTTCATTTTCACATGCACTTCATTTGGAATTGAAAGTGTAATATTAGTCATATACTTATATGTGTGATTTCACATATTTAAGTATATTCAAATAATTTATTGTAGACATCACCCGATCTATTTCTTCTACTGACTTTCCGGGGGAAGCATCATTGCAGATATGGCTGCGATATTGCCCCTTGTTCCGATCAGAATAACAATATCCTCTGATAATAACTGAGTATTTCCTGATGGATTTTGAATAGTTTCTTTCCCGCGCTGTATAGCCAGTAGTGTAACACCGAACTTATACCTGAATCCAACTTCTGCAAGCGTCTTCCCTTCCAGGGGCGAACCAGACTTTATTCTTACAGTCTCAATTTCAGTATCAGGCAGGTGCTGCTTTAACTCGGGGAACAATACATACTTATTCTTTACGTTCCTTAACATCTCGTAACCGTCCTTTCTTATCTCCATAATGTGTTTCTCGATCTCGTTCACAGGGATAAAATACCTGTGCAGCACCCTTGAGAGGATTTCTATTGATGTCTCAAATTCTTCAGGTATCACATCATTAGCGCCTAGTGAATACAGGGGATCTATTTCATTCGTATAACGCGTTCTTGCAATTATATACACGGAAGGATTAAGCCGCCTCGTCAATTCAACTATCCTTCTCGTAGCTGAAGCATCGGAAATGGCAATCACAACCGTACGAGCAGTCTTTAAATTGACATGGGTAAGCACAGACTCCCTGGAAGCATCGCCGTAGAAAATAGGGATCCCACGTTTTTTCTCGAAACGCACAGTCTCAGGGTTCAATTCTAGCACTATATAAGGTATCCGGGATGCATCAAGCACCTTTGATACATTCTTTCCGTTCAGACCAAAACCCACAACTATAACGTGATTCTTCAAATATTCCTTCTCTATTATTTCCTCATGAAACCTCCCCAGCCTTACCTCGCGGGGCAAAGGCAATTTTTCAGTAACATCAGAAAAACGTTTGCTTCCCTGTATCATGAAAGGGGTGAACACCATTGTTATTATGGCAGATGCAAGGAACACCTGGTAATCATCGGTTGAAATCAGATCATAGATCAATCCCTCCCTTGATAAAACGAAAGAGAACTCGCCTATCTGGGCGATCGCAACGCCGACGATCACAGATATTCTGGCAGGATAGCCCAGCAAAGCAGGAACCAGCGCTCCTACCATGAACTTAATAATAAGTATTCCCATAACTGCCAGAATGATCACCATTGGATTCCGAAGCACAGAACCAACGTCCAGAAGCATTCCTATCGAAACAAAGAAAAGGATGCTGAAAATATCTTTTAGCGGCAACATCTCGCTGAAAGCCTGGTGTCCGTATTCTGACTCAGAGATAATAAGTCCTGCAAGAAATGCACCGATGGCAAGTGAAAGACCGACAAGGGACGTCAAATAAGCAGTCCCAAAGCATATCAAAACTATGCTTAAAAGGAAAAGCTCCCTGTTGTGGGTCTGGACAACACGGTACAGCATTAACGGCACCAAATAACGGGATACCACGATCACCGTGACCACAAATGTCAGGGCAAATATAACTTTCAATACGACCTCAAAGAAAGAAAAACCCGATTTTCCCCCAAGTACAGGCATAAGAAGCACGATAGCAACAATGCTCAGGTCCTGAAAGATAAGTATCGCCGTAGTAAGCCTGCCATGTGGTGAATCTGTCTCCCCGCGGTCAGAAAGCACCTTCATTACTATTACGGTGCTGCTCATAGTTACAAGAAAACCCACGAACAGCCCCTGGGGTAAGGATGCACCAAAGCCGATGGCAATCACTGTAACAATACCAGTAGTCAGAAAGACTTGAAGAAAACCCACCATGAACATCTTACGATTCATCCTTAGAAGCTGATTAAGTGAGAATTCTACCCCTATCAAGAACAACAATAATATTACTCCGATCTCTGCCAGTACCTCAATAGATGCAACATCCTTTGCAACCCCAAGCACAGATGGACCAAGCAGCACACCGGCGATCAGATAACCCACGATGGGCGCTATGCGCAGGTGATAAAACAGAAAAGTAATTCCAATAGCTACACCGAAAATTAATACAAAATCCCTAAGAAAACCAAGTTCAGCCATATTATTATACCAAATTAGTTTTACAGATATAAATAATCCTCATGAGTGGTTTGCATATAACAAGTTTTAAATACAAGGATACAAATGATAAATATGATTTAAACCAGCTGTGGGATATGAAAATGCAATTCAATGAAGTACCCAATCAAAAACCAATTGTATACGTTATTATTGTACTGGGATTACTATCTTATCTGTCAACTTTTCCACTAACGGGTATACAGGAAAGATCATTGCTTTTATTTGATATTACAACAGTAGTTGGTATCATCTGCGCTCTTTTTGCCTGGCCACTCGGATTGAAACTGAGTAACAAAATAAGAACTACAGCATGAATTCCCGCAAATTATCTGAGTGAAAATAGCAGTTAAAAGCTATCGATTTTTAAATTCTTAATAAAAATTCTAGCCCTTGCAGAAAAGAAAAAAATAGGTTATTTGGGGAGTGGTGGTATCTCTTCTGCAAAGGCAATCTATTACATATATACTTATGAAATAAAAACCTTTTGATAGTGCGCCATCATTTTCGTCTTCTCACCGTCAAGTATCCGGCGAACAAAATACCAACAGCCAGTAAAGCCGTAAATCCTGGTATTTTTTCTGTGGACTCCATGGCAGCAGTTTCCACGGGCGCCGAAGTCATTACCGCGGTTTGAACCGGCGCTTCTTTTGTGCCTGATAATTTCGTTGCATCCGCGTGGCACGCTGCGCACTTCAATCCAGTCGCTGAGGTAAGCTTCCCTATCTTGTTGAAGGCATGAAGATTATCTATCTCATGGCATCTTATGCACTTGGGTACAACAACTTTTCCGTTTTCTTCATGGCATTTCTTACAGTCCACCTTTGTGGAATGTATCACGTGCGCTACCTCGCTGCCTGAAGCTTTAGAAGTTCCCCTGTGGCAGTTATAGCATCCCGTCTTATCATCTACTGCCCCGTGGATGGTCGCCGCGCTTGACGCCGGGTGGCAGTTCTGGCATACGAGAATCATTTCTGGCGATTTGAGGGGTTTGACGATCGCAGGCGGGCTCTTATGGCATTTTGTGCATGATGCATCCTTCCCGTGCACTTCCACAAGGTCTGTGTGGCAGTGGGAGCAAACCGCATCGCTCATAAGGGTGTTATGGACCTGTGTTATAGTTGAATGGCAGTATGCACATGTCTGGGTGGCAACCTTCCCACTGTGAACTTGATGGATGGGTCCATCATGGCATTGTGTACATACTGGGACGGTAACAGATTCCTTGCCCCCGTGGCATTTAACACAGTCCACAGCCTTGTTAGCATGGATAATGTGTGGAGTGCCTGCATGGCATTTCTTGCAATCGACATCCTTTGCCGTAAGTGATGACGCCTGGAAATTTTCTTCAGCCGCATACGCTACCATCGTGGCAAAAACTG
Source organism: Methanobacteriota archaeon (assembly GCA_018900975.1). Lineage (GTDB taxonomy): Archaea > Halobacteriota > Methanosarcinia > Methanosarcinales > Methanoperedenaceae > Methanoperedens. Next base: position 3,098 of record JAHIFK010000233.1, on the reverse strand, counting down.
CCATGATAATCAATAAAATTATGATTCTTTGTTTTCTCATACCATGTACCCTTTTTTTATATTTAAATTAATCAATACAGTATATTATTCTTTCGTTTTAATCCTGCATGTATAGTAACGTGTGATAGAACTGGACAATCTCGACATCAAGATCACTTCATCTCAAACTTCTCGAACCTCTCCTTCTTCGCCCTGCAAATAGGGCAAAGGTCAGGCGGTTCTTCTCTCGCACAGAGATATCCACATACCTTACACCTGTAAACTTGCGCCATTTCTTTTCCTCCATCTCCTTTCTGTTCCATTATCGCCGGATAACCTTTCTCATAATACTCCTGCGGACGCCGCTCAGGTACCGGGTCGTGCGACTTTTTACTGCTTATCCAGTCATCATCAACATAAAGCGTGCACAGGCAGCATCCAAATTCCACAAGGTCCGAGTCTCTGTAGTTGCAGGGACAGATAATATCCATATCGTCAGCCAGCACTCCGCTTGCCATCCTGCACGGGCATGAAAGATAGCCATACCTGTGTTCGTTATCCCAGAGTCCCTGCAGTATATCATCAAGATACATCTGAACAGGGTTGAACTGGTAGCCCTCCTCGTCTGCTATCACTTTCATCTCAGCGAACATATCTTCTACTGTTCTCATAGCATCACTCCATAACTCAATAGATGGATTATCAGGCAATAACCATTTCTTTTCGAAGGGCAGGCATTTCCTGCCTGGCAATTTCCCTTTCTGCCAGACGCAGATTTAATTCGTTCAGGAATTTTATGAGCCTTTTTACAACTGCATCATCCTTATTGATCTGATACAGCTTAGCATTTCCTACCTGCCGCATCATGGTGACCATACCGAGTTCTTCCAATAATGGCAGCGCCTTCATGAGAGTTGTGTAATGGATTTCTGCCTCATCTGCGATATCAGTGAGAGTGATATCCATATCCTGGTATTCCCAGAGGACATCCAGTATTTTGGCTGTTGCAGAGCCGGTGAAGAGTTTTTCGAGGGACATAATAATTCTCAATTCAAATTTTGATTGTTATCGACTGCACGGTACTTTTACCGTATTTAGCGTTATATAACATAACTTACAGTATAGTATATAAATCTACTCCTAAAATCGAAAGGTTTATAGTCTTTAAACTACATACTGACGTTGAATGCGAAAAGACCAAATTGAAACCGTCAAGATACATATCCTCAGGCGCTTCCTCAACAAAACAATGGTGGGAATGAACTATGTCAACCGTCAGGATGTGAAAGTAAAAAAAATAGGAGGGGATGTAGTGCAAAAAGCTATTGATGAATTGATAAAAAATGGCTTCTTAGAAAGGCACCATATAGATTGTGTAAGTATAAATCCAAGAATGAGAAAAGCGATTGGTGACTATATTGATAGAAACTGATCTTTACAATCCCAGCGCCTCCCTCAGCTTATCCTCATAGAACCCAACTATCACCTTTTTCCCCACAACTATCGTAGGGAACCTGAACCCTCCGCTAACTTTCATCATCTCATCGCGGATTTTATCTCTCACCTCACCTTCCAGCAGATCAACATCCACATAATCGTATTCAACACCGTTCTCCCTCAAAAACCGCTTTGTAGCAGCACAGTGAACGCATGTGCTCAAAGTATAGAGCATAGGTCTTATCTTATTCGTCATGGTCCGTGCATCTCCTTATGTTCCTCTGTGACAGCGTGGTGCTCTTCGGGTAATTCTATTTCGCATATTTCAGGCGAGCCCTTTTCCTTATAGTGCAAATTCCATTTCTTGCACACCCAGCCCTGGAGCGTCCTGATATCCTCAGGGCTCATATGTCGGAACCTACCCTGCATCATGAGATACTCCTTTACTGATTTCATCTTCCCTGGTTTATGCGTGATCTTCTTAACCCCGTTCTCCACCTCGTACAGTGTCCACATACCGCTCTCCACAGCGCGTTTTGTGACCTCAATCGTCTTTGCCGGGTCTAACTTCCAGCCAGGTACGCACGGAGTGAACATATGGAGGAATCTGAATCCCTTGATACTTTTTGCTTTCTCCACCTTCTTTATGAAATCAAGCGGATGCCCGATGGACAGCGTGGCATAATAGGGAATGTCGTGAGCCGCCACGATCTCACCAAGGTTTTTCTTGAACGTGCGGTTCCCCTTTACCTTTGAACCCACCGGGGTCGTTGTCGTCCATGCCCCGAATGGCGTCCCGCCGCTTCGCTGTATGCCAGTGTTCATGTATGCCTCATTGTCAACGCAAATATAAAGTACATCGTCGTTGCGTTCTGCTGCGCCCGACATGCTCTGAAGACCTATGTCGTACGTTCCTCCATCTCCTGCGAATCCAACAGATATCACTTTTTTCCCCTTCTTCTCAAAAGCTGCCTGCATCCCGGTCAAACATGCTCCGGTGTTCTCAAATGCCGTATGGAAAAATGGCACTTTCCACGCCCCATGGGGATACGTGCTGCCAAACACCACGGCGCAACTGGCAGGAACATACACAGAAGTATCCTTTCCAAGTATCTTTATGGCGTTACGTATTGACACAGCAACACCGCAGCCAGGGCATGCAGTATGTCCGCATACGAACAGGTCTTCATCAGGCAGGTCTTTTATCCTCATACGGTCTCACCCCGCGTATTATGCCAGTTTACAGTTTTCACTTTTTCACCTTTTGCTGCATTTAATGTCAATTCGAACATATGCCTTATCTGCATCTCGGTCACGTCCCTTCCGCCCAGTCCTGCAAGATGATTTATTATCGGGATACGCAGACCATAAAGCGCCGAGCGCACCTCGTTGAAAGCCGGTCCCCCTCCGATAAAGGATAGGGAACGGTCTACAACACCAACTGCTCCGGTATTTTGTAATATGTTCTTCAATTCATCTGATGGGAACGGTCTGAAGAAGCGCAATTTGACAAGACCCACTTTTTTTCCTTCCTTCCGTAGTTCATCCACGACCTGCCTCGAAGTGCTCGTAACAGTTCCCATAGTGATAAGCGCGACTTCTGCATCGTCCATCTGATATGTATCAATAAGCCCGCCGTAATCCCTGCCAAAGACCTTCGCGAACTCGTCATTTACTTCCTG
>JAHIFK010000232.1 GCA_018900975.1 Methanobacteriota archaeon | reverse complement strand
GAAATAGCATTTCGTTTACAGGGGGAAGTAAAGAAGTGAGCGTATCGATGGCTGCTGACCATATTATAGATACAATAAACGCAACTGAAAATGAGCCTCTCCTTTCTCAAAAATTCAACATGACACTCTCGAATAATGGTGAAGGACCTCCCTCATATATTTCCCAGAAAACACTCAGCTATGACAGCATCATTTATGCTGACTATACATCATCTCCAGATGCTGTTGTTGAGGTTTTTGTAGATTTGAACGGAGTGAATGAATGGTGGGCTGGTGGTTCGGGTTTTAATAGTTATCACGATAGATTGGGCACTACTTTCAATGGAGAAAAGCATGGCTGGTATTCTGTGACTGGAGAACTCTCAGAAGGCGAAGGTTTTAAATCTATACCAACTTAATTATGTCCCACAGCCCATAATGGCGATATGTTTTAATACCTTCTTTGCATGTAGGGGTGATGCCCAGGTGGCCTAGTCGGTTAGGGCGCCAGACTCATAGGGATATTTTGATGAGGCGCTGAAGCTTCCTGAGAAATCTGGAGGTCACGGGTTCGGATCCCGTCCTGGGCATGTCTCAATCACATCTTTTGCTTTGATGGATCGAGATCATCCACTTCCATTTTTATCAGTAACGTCTTCGATCGCAAGCAGTATCCTTTCTGCGCCCGCTCCCGCATGATGTATCCTGCGGGCATTGAGAAGCATCTTCTTATATCCAACTCCTGGAAAATCATGCTCAACCGCAAAGTCATTGAACGCGGTATTCTCAGGCAGGATCTCTTCCAGGAGCTTTCGAAGCGCTGGAATATCCCACAAGCTATTGTTTATCTCAAATATGGTTTTGTTTTCAGTGTCTTTTTTCTGGGCGATTGTCTTGCGGATAGCAATATTTAATTCATGTTTTAAACCTTCGCGCGCCATTTCCACGATCTTAAGACCTGCTTTTCACGGCGCTGGTTCTAAGTATTTTCCGGTTTTTCCATGAAAATAAAGAATATCTTCTTTTTCATTAATAATAACGCATGAAGGGGCATAGTTCTCAAGCAGCATCTTTTCTATATGACCACCAATACTGGTCTCCACGGATTTTAAAGGTTCTTTTATTTTAGCGAACGCACCTGCCTGCCCTATGTGGGAAAAATCCCCGATCAAAATGTGAGACCCGCCTTTGCTTTGATAAATTCTCCATTTCCTGTCATAGGCTGAAAAGAGGTCAGTGAATTCACCTATGGTCTCAGAATTACCCAGGAAAAGTATCCCATCTTTCTTTAAGGAATAATGTAAAGTGCTAATAACTTTCTTCTGCAACAAAGGATTGAGATATATCAGGAGGTTCCTGCAGCTCACCATGTCTAATGAAGAGAAGGGCGGGTCCTTTATCAGGCTCTGGAGAGCAAAGGTCACCATTTCCCTGACTTCTTTCTTAACCCTGTAAGAGTCCTCTGCTTTTGTGAAAAAACGCGTAAGACGTTCCTGTGATACATCCACGGCAATACTTGCAGGGTATACCCCAGCACGGGCTGTTTCAATAGCATCCTTATCCACATCAGTAGCAAAGATCTGGAATTTTATATCACTTTGTATTTCGTGTAAATACTCCTTAAAGATCATTGCCATGGAATATGCTTCTTCGCCAGTTGAACACGCCGAGACCCAGACCCGTACAGGCATGGTAGGCGTCTTGTTCTTAAGCATGTCAGGAAGTAATTTTTTTCTGAGAATTTCAAAAGCTTCTGGATCCCTGAAAAAATTGGTAACGCCTATCAGGAGTTCTTTAAATAGGATATCTATTTCAGATGGGTTTTCCGAAAGATATCTGACATAATCCGTAAGCTTTTCGATCTGATGGACATTCATCCGTCTTTCAATGCGGCGGTTGATAGTGCTCTCTTTATAAAGGGAAAAATCATGCCCTGTCCTGTCCCGCAAAATGACAAATATTTTCTGCAGGGGGGCGATTTGTTCGCTCAATGCGACTTTACGTGTACCTTTAATGTAAGGTTGTTTTACATAGTTTAGCAGTTGCTCAGGCATTTTCTCAGGAGGCAAAACATAGTCCGCAAATCCTGTAGCTATGGCGCTTGCAGGCATGCCGTCGTATGCTGCTGATTTTACACTCTGCACCATGACCATTCCCCCTTCACCTTCAATGGCTTTTAAGCCAAGAGTACCTTCTGTCCCTGTTCCTGAAAGGATGATGCATATTGCCTTTTCTTTACAATCTTCTGATAATGACAAAAGCCATGCCGCTATCAGACGGCATATTTGAAAAAAATTTCTCAATCGCCTCCAGTCCGCCTGCGGATGCGCCTATGCCCACGACCGGGAAGATGCTGCCAGAGGCGGGTGAGGTTTCTATCTGGGGACGAGGATCAGATTTTTTTGAATTCGATGAACTGTGGGATTTTTTATTTTTCTCTTTACTTTTGTTAACTTTCATTATTCTTACAGCTCCGCCATACCGTTATATTATTATGATTTATCATTTAAATCCTTTCTCTCCAAAAGTGGTAGTGTGAATGTAAAAGTACTCCCCGCACCTTACTTACTATCTACCCAAATTTTTCCAACTAATCTAATTTGATCACTTCAGCGACCCTGTTCCCACAAAACCCGCATTGGAGAAGCTTTGCATTTCCAACTGTGAAATATTCCATCAAGTGACCGCATTTTCTGCAAAATGTCGTGTTGCCTTTCGCTTTCTTTTCATCGATCAATCTTTTAATTGACTGCAATTGATCATTCTGTTCTTTGTCAAGATACATCAGGTCTTCATCAGTGAATATTATCGGCATAAATATCAACTCCTCATCTTTTAATTTTTATAAAATTAATCCATCCCAAATTAATGATAGATTCTATGTCTATTCTCCTCCTACTAATATATTCAACTATCGGTGACAGAAAATATAGGTATATATCCGAAAATTTCTATGATTCTTCGAAAAAAAAATTACAAAAATGGGTTCAAAGGGGCTAGAAAGCTCCCGGCTTCAGCCGTGGATATGAATTGCCCCTTTGCAATAATACTTTCGCGCCGCTTTGATGTAATATATATGCTATCATACCAACCTTATAATGTTTCTGATAATATATGATACAAGTAACCAGATTCAAGTTATATCCAAGCAAGGAAGTTGAAGGGAAACTCTTTTCCAATCTTCATATTTGCAGCTTTGTCTATAACTGGTGTCTGGAACACAATATCTGGAACGATTCTGTACTACCACAATTAAAAGAAGTGTACCCTGACATTAAAGAAGTCCACAGCATAGTGCTTCAGAATGTGGTTCATCAAATAAGAGATAACATCAAAGCTCTTTCAGAATTGAAGAAAAAAGGTAAAAAGGTCGGAAGGCTGAGGCACAAATCAAGGCACAGCATGATATTTGAGCAGACTGGCTTCAAAATTGACAGAGATATGTTGAAACTCAGTAAAATAGGAACAATTCCAATTGTGATAAGTAGACCGATAGATGGCACTATTAAGCAGATAATAATCAAGCACAATAAGACAAACAAATGGGCTGCAATAATAGTTTCTGAAGACAAAATCAAGGAATGGTATACTTTTCGCAGGTCATATCAGAAACCAGGAAACAGCTTAAAAGTAGTCGGGATAGACTTGAACGTATCCAATTTCTCAACAGACAGTAATGGCCTGGTCATCGACCATCCAAAAAATGTCAAAAAGGCAGAAAAGAAATTAAAGAGACAGCAGAAAAAATTATCCAGGCGAAAGAAAGGCAGCTTTAATAGAAAGAAACAGAAATGGATAGTCGCAAAAGTTCATGAGAAAGTCGAGAACCGCAGGAACGATTTCCTGCACAAAACAAGCAGGTATTATGTTGATACTTATGACCTCATAGCCCTTGAGGAGTTAAGCATAGACCGGATGGTTCAAAAGGGAAACAGCGGACTATCTAAAGCTATCCTTGATGCATCATGGGGTAAGTTTGAGAACTATGTATTGTACAAAGCCGAGAACGCTGGTAAGTATGCAGTTCAGGTCATAGCAAAAGGAACGACACAGGATTGCAGTGTATGTGGCAAAATAGTACCAAAAGACCTTTCACAGAGGATACATTCGTGTCCTTATTGTGGTTCTGTAATGCCAAGAGACTACAACGCTGCTCAAAACATCAAGCTCAGAGGAATAGAAATGGTAGGGTGGGGCACACCCGAACCAGGCACTCTCGATATAGAGAAGCTAAATACGCTTGCGGAGATAAGAACCTCTATTCTGGATGTCAACAATCCAGAACAAGTTTTTGTCAGCGAAACAAGAATCTCCCGGCTTTAGCCGTGGAGAGTGTCAACCAAGCCTCTTTATGATCTCATCCACCATTTCGCTTGACTTGGCATGCCCACCCATATCGTAAGTAACCTTCTTTCCCTCTGATATCACTTTCTCAGTTGCCTCAAAGATCGCTTTTGAGTTCTCATGCTCGCCCATGTAATCCAGAAGCCACGCACCTGCAAGCACTGTAGCCACAGGGTTAACCTTGTCCAGCCCCGCATATTTTGGCGCAGAGCCGTGTGCAGGCTCGAACATTGCATAATTGTCCCCGATATTTGCCGAGTAAATAAGACCGATGCTGCCAACAAGGGCTGAGCACTCCTCGCTCAGGATATCCATGAAAAGGTTAGTTGAGAGAAGGACTTTCTTGTTGAATATCTGCGGGTTCTTTATAAGCTGCTGCGCGATGTTGTCGATATGGTATTCCTCCAGTTCGATGTTGGGATAATCCTTATTGACTTTTTCCACTTCCTCAAGGAATGCACCGCACGTCATTTTGAGGATGTTGCTCTTATGTATCGCAACCACAGATTTCCATCCCCGCCGCACTGCTTCATCAAATGCATAACGCGCCACGTTCCTGCATGCAGGACGCGTGACCTTTCGGATAGCGATGAAAACGTCATCTGTCAACTGTACTTCTTTCCCGAAATACAGTCCTTCCGTGCCCTCCCTAACGCATACGAAATCCACATCCCCCAGGGGTTTCTGGGTATTAGGGAATGATCTTATCGGTCTCACGTTGGCGTAAAGGTTGAACTTCTGCCGGATGGACACAGCAACGCTCCTGGGGGAGCCTGCGCCGCCAGGCGTTGTGGTCGGGCCTTTAAAACATGCGTTCGTGTTAGATAATGTATCCCATGTCTCAGGAGGGATCAGAGAATCCCCGCCATTCTTTTCCCACCATTGCGCCCCTGCCTCACACATTATAAATTCAACTTTCGTACCTGCGGCTTCAACTACCCTTAGCATGCTTGTGACAAGCTCAGGACCTACGCCGTCGCCTTTTATGACTGCTGCTTTCTTACTCATGATTATCTTCTCTTTTGCCCCATGATTGGCTCAAATTGTATTAAGTTTATCCAGACCTTTTTGTCGTTACGGGAATTTAGTAATCCTGCTATCAACGAAAACCATGAATTCATATTTGCTTATTGTTGAAACGTTTTTGACCGGACTTGGGTATTTAAGCAGACAGAGAGAATATATATCTTAACAACTCGATATCATATATCAGAGGATGATAATGAATAGCACGACCCAGACAATAGAAGCCGTATATGAAGATAATGTATTAAAACCCATTAAGCCGCTAAAGGGCATAAATGAACATGAAAATGTCGTAGTAACAGTCCGTCCTCATCCTGTCAAGAAAGATCTGCGAGAATTAGCAGGAACGATGACACTTAAAGAGGCAAAAGAGATGCAGAAACTTATTGATGAGGAGTTTGAGAATATTGAAGGCGAATGGTAGGTTGGCGGTTGACACTAATGCCGTAATTGCTTATCGTGCGGGTATTACCACGGTCTGCAATTTAATAGACAGAACAGATATAATCTTTCTTCCTGCTGTTGTACTGGGCGAACTCATGTATGGGGCGATCAACAGCACTAAAACTGAAGAGAATGAAAAGCATATAACTATATTCTCAAACAATTCTGTTATCATTCCTATTGATGAAGCTGTTGCCTTACGTTATGCCAGAGTACGTTCTGATTTAAAAAAGATGGGGCGCCCTATTCCAGAAAATGATATCTGGATAGCTGCGATTTGCATGGAACTGAATGTTCCACTCATGAGCAGTGATGGTCACTTTGATAATATCAGAGATTTAAAGGTAGTCAATTGGACAAAATGAAGCTGCCAGCTAATTCAAAGAACTTATTTACATCGTGGTATCATAAGAAATCCCAGTGGAAAAAGACATCATAAAAGGCGTCAAGAAAAATGTATTCATCCTCGGTCTCGTCAGTTTCTTCACCGACATAAGCAGCGAGATGCTGTACCCTATTATCCCGCTCTTCCTCACAGCAGTTCTTCACTCCCCGATGTCAGTTGTGGGTCTTATCGAGGGCATAGCAGAAAGCACAGCCAGCCTCTTGAAAGTGATATCAGGTTGGCTCTCAGATAAATCCGGGAAAAGAAAACCTTTTGTAATATATGGATACAGCCTTTCAACAATAGCTAAACCTCTGCTTGCATTCGCAGCGACCTGGCATTTCGTTCTTGCCGCTCGCTTTCTTGACAGGTTCGGGAAAGGGCTGCGCTCATCCGCGCGCGATGCCCTGATCGCGGATTCCACTGAAGCTCAGTACAGGGGCAAAGCATTCGGGTTCCACCGCTCACTCGATAGCATTGGGGCTGTCATAGGTCCGCTTATCGCTCTTTTGCTGCTGTATTATCTCGATAAAAATCACTGGAATATTGACGCGAGTTACAGGATAATATTCCTGATAGCATTCATCCCTGCCCTTATCAGTGTTCTGCTGCTGATATTTTTTGTTTCGGAGAAAAAGGGGGAAAGAAAAGACGGATTCAAGTTAAAACTCTCGGATTTCAGCCGAGATTTTAAGATTTTCATCATGATATCGATAGTCTTTGCAATAGGTAATTCAAGTAATGCATTCTTGATACTTCGGACAAAGGACATCTTTGAGAACTTCGGCGGCGTTCCTTCGATCATCACATCCACGTTCGGCTCCCTCGGGATCGTTGCAGTTGTAATATTGACATATGTTGTCTATAACATCACATACTCCCTCGCTTCAATGCCTGCCGGCATGCTCTCGGACAGGATAGGGCGCAGGAACGTCATGATAGGCGGCTTCCTGATATTCTCCATTGTCTATCTGGGTTTTGCTATGGCTAACGAAGGATACTTTGTATGGATACTCTTAGCAGTATACGGTTTTTATATGGCTATGACTGAAGGGGTGAGCAAGGCCTATGCTGTTGACCTTGTCCCTGCGGATAAAAGGGGGACTGCTATTGGTTTATACTATACTGCTACAGGGCTCATGGCGCTTACTGCGAGCATAATCGCAGGGTTTCTGTGGGATTTAGCGGGTGCGAGCGCACCGTTCCTGTTCGGAAGCGCAACTGCGCTTGTGGCTGCGGTGATGCTTATGATGCTGCTTCCGGCGCGTAATCATATTAATTGATAAACCTCTATCATAAGAAGTGCCCGGGGGAGTTGTTCAAAAGGTTTTTATGGATACAGTTAAATAAACAGATATATAACATGAGCGATGTTATCATATTAAAATTATTGATCCAATATGAAAACAATAAACCTAGATAAAGAGACATTTCTTATGGCTCTGGAACAACTACCTGATGAAAATGTGAAAGAGTTGCTCGATTTTACGGAATTTCTTCTATCAAGAGAACATATTAAAAAGTCAAAATTGAAGATTGATCCGAAAAAAGATCCCATTTTTGGAATCATAGGATTAGCAAATGAAGAACCTTTTGCTTCAGAAATTGATGATGAGCTATATGGCGATAGATGATGAAGGTACTTATAGATACATGGGGTTGGATCAGCCTCTATAATAGACGAGAAAAAAAGCACGAAATATATGGATAAAAATTTGATTTCTTTCACTGATTTAACTTCTGTTATTGTAATGATTGAAAAGGAAATTGAAACAATCCTGACAGAGGATGATCATTTTAAATATTTGGAAGGTGGATTTCAGCAAGCATGAAGAAAAATCCATATGTATAGCGTGATATTCACCACATCGTACTAAAGTCATCTTTTATATATCCACAAGACCATATCCAGATGCTATGAAAACGATCATAATCGGAGGAGGACTTGCAGGACTTGCAGCTGCCTACAGGCTTGCAGGCAGGGATGAAATAACCATCATAGAGAAGGAACCAGAACCTGGCGGCATGGCTTCAAGTTACGCGGTAAATAGCTCGAATACAAAAACGGGAACATATCATATCGAGAAATATTACCACCATATTTTTGCAAGTGACATGGAACTCATCTCCCTTATTGAAGAACTCGGCCTTGGAAGCAGGCTTGAATGGCTAAGGGGAACTACGGGATACTTTTTCAACGGCAAAATATACCCCATGAACACGCCTCTTGAGATCATGCGCGCCCTGCCGCTTCTGGATGTTGTCAGATTGACATGGCTCGTTCTGAAAGCTAAGTCAATAAAAGACAGGACACCTTTTGATGAGATCACCGCGAAACAATGGATACTTGACACTGCCGGGGAATCGGTCTATAACAATTTTTTCCTTCCCCTGCTTTCAAGTAAGTTCGGGGACAATAAAGAAAAAGTATCAGCAGCCTGGCTGCTTGGGCGCGTGCAGATACGCTCGAACAGGGGAGCAAAAGGGGAGAGGCTTGGGTACATGCGCGGGGGATTTTATGCTCTCATTGAGGCAATGGCTGAAAAGCTCAAAGAGAAAGGATGTAAAATAATAAAAGGCAGCGTTTACAGGATCGATGTCGTCAACGGGGCTGTCAAAGGGGTTGTTGTGGATGGAAAACGTATTGACTGTGACAGGGTAATATCAACTGTCTCCCCTCACAGCCTTGAAAAAATAATAGATTCAAAGCTTTCAGGAATTGACACTGACATAAATTATCAGGGCACCGCATGTGTTCTTTTTGGACTCCGTGAAAAGGTGATGGATGATATCTACTGGCTTAACATCAAAGGCGATGTCCTTTTCGGAGCCGTGATAGAGCATACCAACTTCATTCCTGGATCGGATTATGGGGAACATTTGATGTATGTAACTTCTTACTTCCAGAATCCTGAGAGCGTACTGTGGAAAAAGAGTAATGATGAGGTCGCTGAGCTATATCTTAAAGGTCTTGAAAAGCTCTTTCCAGGATTTCGGAAAAATGTTAAATGGTGGCGACTGCGCAGGGATTTGGACACTGCGCCAGTTTATGAAACAGGGTACGGGAAAAAAGTGCTTCCATATAAGACAAAAATCAAAGGTCTTTACCTTGCAGGTATGTTCTCAGAGGCGAACTATCCTGAGAGGAGCATGAACGGGTCTATTGTTGCAGGGTTTAAGTGTGCTGAAGCGGTGAATAATAGCGAATAAGAACAATTATTACGCCTGGCTTATAAATAGCCGCTTCAAGTGCGATGGCGCATTCATGCTCATGAGTGATTTATTTGAGTAGCAGGGTTTTTATACATTACAGGTAATCACCATAATTGTACTAAAAACAGTGATAATAATACCACTAAGGTGATATGGATGATCAAGGAGAATATTAACAGAGGTCGTACCTTTGGGGTATCGATCGGAATAACGGTATTGATTTTAATGCTCGTAATGCCTGTAGATGCGGCGTCTGGCAACAGGGTATGGGAGCAGGGAATGCCGACTGAATATACATGGGATTCGCACAGCTTTGCCGGGTTTTATTATAATCTTGACGAGAACCTGGGCACTGAGGAGCTTACCATAAGGGACATCAAGAGGACCATAAACAGGGGAGATCTCACTTACAAGACCATGCCTATTGAGGTGGAATTCGAATACTCTGGATTCGGCAGGTACCAGGTGATCGGGTTCATGGCTGATAAGTATTTTGCCGGATATTCCCGCAACAGCGCCATATCCAGTAACGAAGCAATAAGCATTCTTGGCAGCAACCAGCTCCATAAGGTTATCCTTGATGACGACGGAAAACGCGTGATCAATGAAGGGGGTACAATGACGCTGAAAGAAGGATATGTGCTTAAAATGACAGAAGTCGATATCAGCGCAGGACCTGGACAGGTAATGGTAACCCTGTTCAAAGACGGGGATGTAGTTGACACCGATGTTGTCGCCGGCAACGATAACTACATATATGCTGCAACACTGGGGGGGGTGGACGATGTTCCGTTGCTTGGTGTCCACTTTGACTCGGTATTCAGGGGGAGAGAATTGAACGCGGCATTTGTCAGGGGCGTCTTCCAGATATCTGAATCATTTACACAGGTAAAAAGCGGGGACAGATACGGTGAACTTGAGATAAGCTCAATCAGTTCCAGTGGGATAGATATGAGCAACCGGAACTCATTATCATTGTCGTCAGGAAATACTGTTGATCTTGTGGGAAACCTGAAAATAGTAGTGGCTGACAGCAGCACGCTGCGTTTCGCCCTTTCCGTGGAAAGGACTGGCGCGTTCGAGATGAGGGGTACAATATATCCACCGTCAAATCCAAAGACATATGAATGGAACACCAGGAACTTCGGTCTTAACATCGGCGGCACGAACCTGGGCTTTTACTATGATATGGACCATGACGTGGGAAAAGAGAAACTAACGATCGAAAGCATTAGCGGTAGAACCATCCCAAGGGGGAAGTTAAGATACTCAACTTCTGCTGAAGAGGTTAGCTTTGATTACTCGCAATTTGGCACTTATCAGGTTTTAGGGTTCATGGTAGACAGGTATTTCGCGGGCTATACTGCAAAAAGCGTGATATCAAACATGGAATCAAAAAGTACGCTCGGCACCCTTCAACTGCATAAAGTCCTTCTTGATGACGATACAAAGCGCACGCTTTCACAGGGCAGCACTCTGACATTGAAAGAGGGATATGTGCTTAAGATAAAAGACGTAGATATCGGCGCAGGAACTGGACAGGTATTGATATCATTATTGAAGGATGGGGTAGAAGTGGATTCCGACGTCATAACCGGAAGCGATAGTTACATTTACACTAAAGAGGTTGGCAACGAAGATGAACTTCCCATAATAGCCGTTCACTTTGATGCGATCTTCAGGGGCAGGGAAATGACCGCAGCTATGGGCAGGGGCGTTTTCCAGATATCTGAGACATTCACATCTGTTAAACCTGGTGACAGGTTCGGGGCAATGGAGGTCGAGGCAGTAACTTCAAGGGGTATTGAAATGGTAAGTGCTAATACACTGGGACTGTCTTCAGGTAACACAGTGGAGATCATGGGAAATATCAGCTTCAAGGTGGCAAATTCAGGCGATGTAAGATTCTATCCTTTTGTTTATGTTACACCAGACATGATTTCAGGTCAGCTTTTAATTGATGCGCCTTCTAAAGCCACTGCTGGCGAGGCTATCAATGTGAAGGTCACAGCAGGAGGAAAACCCGTTGAAGCGGCATTTATAACCATTAATTCAGACATGGGGCAGACCGACAGTAATGGTGCGCTTAAACTGACCCTTGAAAAAACCATGAAGGGCGGCACTTATAATATAACGGCCACCAAACTCGGCTACCAGAAGACCAGCAAAGAACTGGTTGTCCAAGGCTATGTTGAGAACAGGCTGAGCATTGAGGCTCCTGTAAAAGGGAACCAGTTAGGGAACGTTACTATAAGGGTATTGAATAAAGACATGCCGGTTGCCGGAGCAACTGTGAATTTTGATAATAAGGCTATCGGTGTAACTGATGACGCAGGCTCCCTTAACTTCATGTTGGAAGATAGCGGGATTCACACGATATTCGCATCAATGACCGGGTTTGTCTCAGTAGCAAGGGACATAGAGGTCAGGGTGCCTTTTGCTGAGTTCCAGGCTCTTGATATCAGGGTCAATGATGTGATCTTCTCGAATGAAAAAGTAGAAATAAGGGTTAATATCACAAATATTGGAACCAAGGCAGCTACTCTTCCTGTTGGGCTAATAATCAACAACACAGAGGTGGATTCGATACCAGTGGAAATAGCAGCAGGGGAAGTTAAGGATGTAACTTTCAATAAAGAAATAGCGCTGCCACCAGGTAATTATACTATCGAAGTGCTCGGGCAGAAGAAACTGGTCGAAGTAAAGGAAGGAGAGTTCAATGTATTCCTGGCTCTTGGAGCAATAATCGCCATAGGGGCGATAGTGATCTATCTGTTGACCGCAAAAGGCAAGTTAAGTCTTGATATGTTTAAGAAACAGTCTGAGGAAGGCGAAATTAAGAACAGTGAAATATGGGATAAAAAGATCATAAAATAACAATTTACTTGATGCTATATGGAGGATTAATATTTGAATAACGAAGAAAAGATCCGTTTATTGAACGAAGCTTTTGTCCATGAGATCGAAGCCACGATGATATACGTGCGCAACGCCTTCATAATGCCACAGTGCGACCCAAGCAGGGTTACTGAGGCTATAGCCATTGATGAGATGAGGCATATGAACTGGCTTGCCGACCTTATCGTGAAGCGCGGCGGGAAGCCCAGTATGGAGCATCAGGAGCTTGATTTCGGTGGTGATACTCTGAGAAGCCAGCTTGAGCATCAGGTTGTTCATGAGACTGGGGCTATTGAGATGTATAAGAGGCAGATAGGTCTTATCGATGATGATGAAGTGGTTGGGGTGCTGAAGCACATATTGGATGAGGAGAAGCGGCACAGGAAGGAATTCAGGATGAGGATTGAGAGGATGTGATTTTTTTTTCTCCGGGGATTTCGTTTTATCCCGTAGAGAGAGTGCGCTGGGCAGGTTATGATTAGGGCAGCAGGTGGCGCATTTCTGGGGGCGCGGCGAGAGGATGGGTCCGGATAGGGAAGGTATTTCGCATTTTTCTAATGATGAGGCTGGCTTGCTGTATTATTGCTGATCCTCTCCTTTCATTAACTTCATGATTTCTGATCAGATTCATGAGAATGAATTATGCCATCAGGACAACTTTGTTCGACTTCGTCTAATATTTTGAGATCAATGTTCTCGTAACAGTCACGAGCGCGGCTAATGCTGGCGTTTAATTCAAAGCCTATTAGCAATACAAGGGAGGCGATATACAACCAGAGCATAACCACAATCAATGTTCCAATGGAACCGTATAATTTGTTGTATTGACCAAAGTTATTTACAAATTACGCAAATCCCATTGATGAAATAATGGTAAGTATTGTTG
>JAHIFK010000231.1 GCA_018900975.1 Methanobacteriota archaeon | reverse complement strand
AGGCGCCAGATGTAGATTATAACATGATAGGGGGGCTTGGCAAGCAGATAGATGAAGTTGTGGAGACGCTTGAGCTTCCGCTCACGAATCCTGAGCTTTTTACAGAAGTAGGTGTGGATGCTCCAAACGGTATCCTGCTTTATGGCCCTCCGGGAACGGGAAAGACGCTTATTGCCAAAGCTGTGGCGCATAGAGCCAAGGCGACATTTATAAGGATGAGCGGGACAGAACTTGTCCAGAAATACATCGGAGAAGGCGCCCGGCTTGTCAGGGACGTATTCGATATTGCACGGGAAAAAGCCCCGAGTATCGTTTTTATAGATGAGATAGACGCTGTTGGAAGTCGCAGGACTTATGACGGCACATCAGGTTCTTCTGAGGTTAACAGGACAATGGTGCAGCTGCTTGCAGAACTTGACGGATTTGATAAGCGCGGCGACGTTAAGATCGTAGCGGCCACGAACCGCATCGACCTTCTTGACCCTGCGCTTTTGCGACCTGGAAGGTTTGACAGGATAATCGAGATCCCGTTGCCTGATGCCGAAGGGCGCAGGGAGATACTCAGGATACATACCCGGAACATGAAGCTTGATAACGTGAAATTTGATGAACTTTTAAAAATAACGGATGGTTTGAGCGGGGCAGACCTGAAGGCAATAGTAACAGAGGCGGGAATGTTCGTAATAAGACGAAAAGGAAAGGCTGTAACCCTGAAGGACTTCAATGACGCCTATAATAAGATGATAGTAAAAGAAACAAAAGACGAAGTAGCCGGGATGTTCGTATAAAATAAAAGCTTAATATTAAAAACCAAAAAAAAATTAATCCATTGTTTCGCCGGTATCCTTCGAGCGAATGTCGGATAGGGAGAATGCTACGGTTTTTAATTTTACTTTTTCTTCATCCGTCGCCTCTTGACCTTTCTTGAGGGCTTTAATTCTCTCCAGGTCTATACCGGAATATTTTGCGACCTGTTCATAAGTAAGTTTATGTTTATGAAGTAACTCAATTAAATGTCGTTTTGTTGATGGAAGTCCCATATATAATCACCTAATAGTAACTTTAATACATGAAACAGGTATATCAAGGTATCTTATGGTGCATAAAAAATGAATGAAAAAGATATTGATGTTGTACAAACAATTGAAACTGAAATCGGCGGGATCAAAAAGTCTTTAAAGAAATTTAAACGGAAATGTACCGTCGTTCGTGTCGCGCAGGCTAAAGGCTGGAGAAACGTGGTCGTGGTGGATTCCAAGACAGATAAGAAATACTTCTTTGGAAAGGTTGTCAATCCGCCCCCCGAAATCAATCCAGGTGAGGAAATGTATATTGGGTTTGAGGAATTGCCTTATGAACTTCCGGGCATAAAGCAGAAGATTCTCCTCATGACGCTTGACGGTTTTCAGGTTGACTGGACTATGGTCTAAGATTCAACTGTCACGGTCCCGCTGAATTTTTTCACGCCCCTGACTACGATATCGAAAGAGAATGTTCCTGTATTTTTGAAGATATGGGTTGTTCTTTTATCATTATCCAGGAGCTTATCATCGAATAGACCATCCTTGCTAATTAAGGTTAAAGAGTATGTGCCTTCGTTTATCCAGAGTAGTCCATCGCCCGCCTTGATCTTAAGGTTACTTTGCGCAGGAACGTAAAAGCCTCTGTCGCGGTCTATTTTCACAGTTATATTTTTGCCTGTGTGCGTGACCTGAGGTGCAGGATTCGCAGTTACTGTGGCAGATGTCGTGACTTCAGGTGTCGGGGTCGGCTGGATATCCCCGGACTCTCCAGGCCCCTTCGGAAGGAAGGCCCAGACAATTCCCACAATAACAAGAAATGCAAGAGCTAAAGTTATCATCCGATTCATATCCGGAACTCTTTGCTTCGATGCAGAAGGACGCGGTCTTGTTTTTTCCAGCACTGGTCTTGTTTTTTCAGGATCATGCCTGGAATTTTCTGGTATTTTTTTTGGTTTTTCTTGAGCCTGCCTCACAACTTCAGGTTTTTTCTCCAGTTTTGCTCCGGCTTCAGGAGTAAGGGGTTTTGCTATGATATCTCCAGCCCCGGTTAAATCCCTGCTCCAGTTGCATTTTGGACATATATCTGCAACAGGAAAATCAATACTGCCATGACCTATGTTTTTCTGTATAGTCCTTGTTACTAGCGTCTCACCGCATTTTGGACATTTGTCTACCATTACAACACCATCCTAATAATCATTATTAAGACTTATTTATTTGAACCTACATAAAATTATCTAATGGTGGTTTTTTTAACTAAAATTATAGGGCCCGGGTCGGGATTCGAACCCGAGTCGTAGGATCCACAGTCCCATAGGATGACCAGCTACCCCACCCAGGCACCTGAAACCCCGTATTTAAATACGAGGTTTACAATGGGGGTATCCCCGTAAATGTATCTGCAAAGGATAAAGGTTTTGTTTCTCATTAAGAATTACTTATAAAAATTTTCTCTGCAATGGCAATAGCATTGTCGGGCCTTGCAGGATATGCCCGCAGCTTTATTTCAGCCGTGATCGTGTCATCAGCCGATGAAGCGAGTTTGACTGCGCCAGTGTAAGCCTTTTGTTTGTCGAACCTGATATGAAGGACGCATTCATCATCTACCCTGTCATAGATTTCATTTCCCAATCTCTGAAGGTCGGGTTCAGATAATCCGGATTTCACTACATCTATGAACCTGTTGCAATCCTTTCTTTTTAAACGGGCATTCATAATGGTGATGCGGTTCCCGAAATGACCTTCGGTAACAATAGTTTCAATTTCATTATCAAAAATAAATAGCGACAGGGCGGTTTTCACCCTGTCCTCGCTTTCAGTTGCCCGGACGATAGCCCGAAATACTATATTATGTATATCTACCATCACTTTCCGGTATTATTATGCGAACGCAGGCTAGGTCTTGTCTTCTCAGTACCAATACCCTTGCGCCTCTGGCCTCTGCCTTTTCTGCCAGCGCTTGTCTTTCCTCGATAGACGCGTCCTTTCTGATTAGCATTGGTGATCCATTTAAGGTTCTTATCGCTCTTTATCACCGGATGGCTTGTGTCCACAAGGATGGTCTCGTACCATTTGTGCCTGCCGTCCTGACCTACCCAGTAGCTGTTCAATACCTGCATGTTGGGGTAGCGCCTTGCTGCGCGCTCTTCTGCGATGCTCTGGATGCTCTTTCCGGGGGTAATCTTGTTAACACCCATGTGTTTTGTCCTTCTCCCACGGATATATCTTGATTTGCGCCTTCCACCGCGTCTTATTTTTACGCGGGCCACTATTATCCCCTGCTTGGCTTTGTATCCAAGGGATCTTGCGCGGTCAAGCCGTGTGGGGCGTTCAACCCTTACGACAGAAGTTTCTCTTCTCCACAGTTGCATTCGTTCCCACTGAAGTTCATCCACATAGGATTCGTCAGGTTTTTTCCATGCGTCCCTGATAAACGCGTACATTGATTTCATTGTGTGTTCACCTGCTGTTTTACGGTTCAGCCCTTACGGGCCACATCCCTGCGGGATTTTCTCCCGCCGCTTGCGCCTAGAACTATTTCATTGTAATTAAAGATATCCCAGATACGAACATGTTTTTCTCACCCCAAGGTATATAAAGCTTTAAATACCCTATAAAAAGGGTAACGATTATGACAAAATCTGAAGAGTCTGTAAAGTCTATAAAAATAGAAAATGTTGTGGCATCAACAGGGATCGGAGTGAAACTTGATCTTAATGAGGTCATAAGGGTACTTGAAGGAGCTGACTATAATAAAGAAAGGTTCCCCGGCGTTGTTTACAGGACAACCAACCCGAAAACAGCAGCGCTCATTTTCGGAAGCGGTAAGATAGTATGCACAGGTGCAAAAAGCATCGATGACGTGAGCAGCGGACTTAACAAGGTCTTTGATAAACTCAAAGCCATGGGTGTCGATATCCCGAAGAAGCCTGAGATCACGATACAGAACATCGTGGCGTCTGCTGACCTTCACACCGTGTTGAACCTGAACGCTATCGCAATAGGTCTTGGACTTGAGAATATCGAGTATGAGCCAGAGCAGTTCCCTGGTCTTGTGTACAGGCTGTCTGTTCCGAAGGTCGTAATGCTGCTTTTCGGTTCAGGGAAACTTGTTGTGACTGGTGGGAAAAAGCCTGCGGATGCCGAGGCCGCGGTTGAAAAGATAGTTGAGGAACTGGATGGACTTGGGCTGATGTAGCCCTGGTTTTTATCTGATTTTTCCCCACAATTTATATTTAATAATCTAATATTAATTACTTTTTTTTATGAAAACTTTGCGTTCTTGGCGTACTTTGCGGTGTTTGATTTTCAAATATTCGTGTAAATATTACTTTCACACCGCTCTCATAAGGTTTAAACCATACCAGCGCTAAGATGAGATGATAACTGTGCACCGCGATCAATAAAATGTGCACTGGAGAAAAATATGGTAGAAAGAAAGGGTCTGGAAGATTTACCGGGCGTTGGTCCGGCAACAGCAGAGAAATTAAAAGAAGCAGGTTTTGGCTCGATAGAAGCCATAGCAGTATCGTCATCCTCAGAACTTGCGAGCGTTGCTGAGATAGGCGAATCCACGGCGCAGAAAATAATCAACGCAGCCCGACAGGCTGCGGACGTTGGTGGTTTTGAAACCGGCGACCTGGTTCTCGAGCGCAGGAAGCTTGTGGGAAAACTCAGTTTCGGAACAAAAGCATTTGACGACCTGATGGGCGGCGGCGTCGAGACGCAGGCAATAACAGAATTCTACGGCGAGTTTGGCTCAGGGAAGACTCAGGTGGCACATCAGATGGCTGTGAACGCGCAGCTTCCGGTCGAGGAAAAGGGTCTTGGCGGCTCGGTGATAATAATCGACACTGAAAACACCTTCAGACCAGAGAGAATAATCCAGATGGTAAAGGGTCTTTCTGTGAAAACCGGGATTGAATACGATCCCGAAGAATTCCTGAAAAACATCCATGTGGCAAAAGCATACAATTCAAATCATCAGATATTGCTGGTAGATACAGCCATGGACCTTGCAAACAAGTTAAAAGACACAGATAAACCTGTTCGTTTGATAATAGTCGATTCTCTCACAGCTCATTTCAGGGCAGAGTACGTAGGTCGCGGCACTCTGGCAGACAGACAGCAGAAGCTCAACAAGCACATGCATGAACTGATGAAGTTCGGAACCCTTTACAATGCCGCAATACTTGTGACAAACCAGGTTATGTCAAAACCGGATGCGTTCTTCGGAGACCCTACAAAACCCATAGGCGGTCACATCGTAGGA
This sequence comes from Methanobacteriota archaeon, assembly GCA_018900975.1. Lineage (GTDB taxonomy): Archaea > Halobacteriota > Methanosarcinia > Methanosarcinales > Methanoperedenaceae > Methanoperedens. Next base: position 5,715 of record JAHIFK010000231.1, on the reverse strand, counting down.
CATACTGCCACGTTCAGGCTGTACCTGCGCAAATCCAAAGGAGAAAAAAGGATAGCCAGGCTCGTGGACTCACCAAATCTTCCTGAAGGCGAGGCGATATTCTCTGTCACAACGGAAGGACTTAAGGATTAGAATACATATTAGGAAACGTGGAATTCAAGGCTATCGTAGTTGATATTGATGGGACCATTACCTACAGTGACAGGAGCATTGACTGCAGGGCGGTTGAGGCTTTACGAAGCGTGAAGGTACCCGTCGTCATAGCTACAGGGAATGTACTCTGCTTTGCAAGGGCAGCATCGAAACTTGTGGGGACAGGAGGTCTCATCGTTGCCGAAAATGGCGGCGTGGTGGAATGCGGGACAGTTGAATCTGACACATCTCACATGAAAATGTGCGAGGAAGCATTCGACCACCTCAACAGGCATTTCCCACTTGAGCTGCTTAAGGCATCAGGTTTTGGCGTGGCTGTAGGGAATGCGCATCCTGACGTGAAGAAGGCGGCGAACATGGTCACCAAAGGTGAACATGGTGCAGGCGTAGCCGAAGCGATTCAGTATATTTCCGGAAAAACAGCAATATGATCCAGTCAAATTCAAAAAAACTGTTTTATAAACAATTAAAAACCATAATAGCCCTAAAGATCAACAGCACTAATTTAAAAACTGAAAAAACTAAAAAAAATGTCGACGTATATTTATTTGCAGGAGCCTTTATCGTATCTGAATGTGCCGGATAATACCGGCATATCTCTCCCTAAGTTTCTAAAACGGATATAAATATCATGAACAATAGGATACTTGAACTCCCCGACGAAGCCGGAGGAAAGAGTCTGGGAATTGGGGCTGAATATTGTCCCTTATTATAAAAGGTTCATTTTTGTCGATGCGTATAATTCCCTCATCATGTCCCCTTCAAAAGAAAAATATGTTGTTTTGAATCCCGACAACATTAATGAATTCAGCGAGATAATAATAAAAATATTGAAAGAAGTTCCATCAAGTCTTATCTTTTTTGATTCGTTATCCACCATAATGGACCTTTGTGGTGAAGAAGTGACTGTTGAAGCTGTCAGGGTATGGAATAGTGTGGCAAAGCTTTACGGTCATGACATAGTTTATAATTTCACTGCCTGGCCGTATTCCAGACAGACCCTTACTACAATCCAGGAAGAACTTTTTAATTATGTAATATCCACAGGTATGGCAGCCAGAAATTTGCTCTCTGTTCACGATCCTGCAATTCTCGATTTAAACTATGCATAGAAGGTGAATATATATGTGCCAGTGCTCAAATTGCCCAGGGAACCACTCTTACAAGACTCAGGAACATGACTGTGAACACAGGAAGCACAGAAAGAAGGGGACCTGCCCATGTTCGACAAAGGTTGTTGAAATCCAGTAAGGTATGTTTAAATAATTTAAGATAAATTTTCCTGAACTTCAAAACGGTTAAATAGTTTAAATTATAGTTTTATTAAAGAGGGATACTATCGAGCTTAAATCAAACGATTTTGTGAAAGTGCTAGGAATAGTGGTCGGAATGGCTACTGTAATGGTTTCTGTAGCCTACGGCATCACATACATACTTGAGATCCACCCATATCCTGTCCCGCTGCATTATATATTTTTCATATTCGCGATCGGGTTCGTGGTATTTTCAGTTTACTTTGAAAAGGAGAGAGGCGCCATATATCCCTGGTCGCTTATGGGGGGGGCGATAGTATCAGCGATAGTTTCGTTCATATTAACAGCAACCATCGGCGGATTGATATACATATCTGAGAAAGGCTTCACTGTACTGGGGACTGATTCATGGTTTTATGCTCTTTCCATTTGCATTGTTCTAAGCATGATACTGTATAATCTCGCAAAAAATAAGTTATAATATCATTCCATTATATCAACACATCTTCAAGCCCGGCCTCTCTCACAATGTCAAGCGCCTTCTGGACCTCCACCGGCATAAGGCTGCGGTTAATTTCGGGATGCTCATAAGCCCTGTATGTCGGACGGTACTGGAACATCAGGTTGAACCTGACGTTCGGGATGTTTTCTTTTACCCACTTAACGATAGGCGCTGTACAGCAATCAAGATGACCTGGAAGAACAAGCTGACGCAGCAGGATCTCACCGCCGGTGTAAGCGGTCATGAAATTTCGCATTACAACATTCCAGTAGTCAGGTACGTCCGAATATTTTTTTGCGCAATCATCATTCCCATATCTCATATCGCCAAGATATACATCCACCACGCCTTCAAGCAGTTCTGCGACCTCCTTTGAATAGTACATATTGGTGTTCCAGACAACTGGCACATTTACCTTAAGGGCATTCAGTATCTTAAGGATGGTATGTGTATGGGGCGTTGGCGTGACAAAATTCACATTCCTGGAACCGTATTCGCGGCGCAGTGTGATAATCCTTGCAAGCTCCTGCGACAGAATGGGAGTGCCACTACGGGGTGACTGGGAGATATCCCAGTTCTGGCAATAGACACATCTAAAGTTGCAGCCTGTGAAGAATATCGTATGAGACGGTACAAGTTCAGGCTCTTCTCCCTGATGCAGGAACTCTGCAGAATACCGCGAGACTGCATCGATCTTGCAGTAACCTGTCTTTTTATGTTTGCGGTCTGCCCCGCAGCGCCTCTCGCAGAAATTGCAGTTCTCAAGCATCATATTTGCGATCGTGACCTTAAGGTCAAGGAGCGAGGATGCAGCCGGGGGAGAAAGGTCATGCATAGAGCTTACACGTTCAATCCTCTCACGTAAGGACTTCATCGCATCATCGTGCAGTCCCCATAGTTCAGGAAGTGAAGGATCTTTATTGAAATCAACTTTCACTGATCTTGAGATAAGGAACTGTGAAGGGAGCCTGTCCCTCATCACTTCAAGATATCTCGCAAGATAGATCGGTTCTATGTAATTTAAATTCATGATCGTTAGCTATTACAAAGCTTTTTTAGTCTTAAAGATTATCTTAACTCAATAATATTAAGGAAAAAACTAAAGGACGGTGAATATACATTGGTAATAGGTGTAACACTTGTAAATGTTGTGCCCGGACAGGAAAAAGTGGCATATAATGGACTTCTTAAGATAAAAGGGATAAAAGACATATACCATGTTTTCGGAGAATTCGATTTCGTGGTAATAAGCAACGTGGATGGATTGAGCGCCCTTAACAAGCTCGTGGATACAATAAGGGAAAACGAGAACGTAACTTCAACTCAGACGATCGTAGGTGCAGAACTGTAAGAGGATGCCTTAATGGTCATTGCCGAAGAGCTTGCGAAAAAGCAAAAAGCCATTAGCATCGCAGAATTTTTTGAGAAGAACAGGCAGATACTGGGGTTTGATTCAAGCCCGAGGTGTCTCTTAACTTCCGTAAAAGAAGCGGTGGATAATGCACTGGACGCGTGCGAAGAATCAGGGATACTTCCAGATATTTTCCTCAAGATAGAAAGCAAATCAAAAGATAACGTTACTCTTATTGTTGAAGATAACGGGCCTGGCATTGTTAAAGAGCAGATACCCAGGGTTTTTGCAAAATTGCTTTACGGCTCGCGCTTCCATTCAGTTAAACAGAGCAGGGGGCAGCAGGGTATTGGAATCTCGGCTGCGGTACTGTATTCTCAGCTTACATCCGGTCGACCCGTGAAGATAGTGTCCAAGATCGATAAGAAGGCGCCTGCACATTATTTTGAACTTCTTATAAACACGCAGACCAACGAGCCTGAGATCATAGCAGATAAGATAATAGAATGGGACAGGATGCGTGGAACTCGCATCGAACTTGAGATGGCTGCAATGTATGTTAAGGGCAGGCGCCAGTCAGTGTATGAATACCTGAAGGATACCGCGATAGTGAACCCCCATGCCCGTATCACTCTCATCGAACCTGACAACAACCAGATAGTTTTTGAGCGGGTTACTGACAAAGTACCGGTTCAGGCTGCTGAGATACTTCCTCATCCGCACGGCATTGAACTCGGGACACTCATGAAGATGCTGCGGTACACAGAACAGGATAAACTTGCGCTCTTTTTACGGCATTCATTTTCACGGATAGGGCCGCAGACAGCATCTGAGGTCTGCAAGAAATCCGGTCTTGATCCTGAAAAAGACCCGAAGAAAGTTACGCTTGATGAGGCAAAAAGACTGCATGAGGCTTTCACTAAAGTAAAGATCTTAGCCCCACAAACAGACTGCCTTTCACCAATAACCGAGGAACTCATCCGCAAGGGGCTTGAGAAAGAGCATACCATTGATTTTATCGAGACCACGACGCGCCCTGCCGCAGTACACAACGGGCATCCGTTCCAGGTAGAGGCTGGTATAGCGTACGGGGGAAACCTGCCAAAGGATGGGAAGGTAGAGATACTTCGTTTTGCCAACCGGGTTCCGCTTCTTTACCAGCAGGGAGCGTGCGCTGTAACCCATTCAGTCGAGGGTATTAAATGGAAGGCATATTCCCTCGACCAGCCAGGGAATTCGATTCCTGTTGGTCCTGCGATAATACTTGTGCATGTGGCTTCCACGCACATTCCTTTCACTTCGGAGTCAAAAGAGGCGATCGCAGACGTGCCTGAGATAGCCCAGGAGATCGACCTTGCGCTGAAAGAGGTGGGACGGCGGCTCAAACTTTACCTGTCAAGGCAGGATAAGCTCGAACTGAGACGGGAAAAGGAAGAGATCATCCAGAAGTTACTTCCTCTTATCGCCAGGAAGGTCGGAGAGATACTTGACCGTCCAACTCCTGATATTGGACCTGTCGTGGCAAAGATAATGGGCAACGTGTTCATCAAGAGACTGGTCTCACAAAATGGCAAGGGATGCGAGGTTGAGATACGGCTTAAGAACCACAGCGATGCTGTGCGGCACTTTTCACTTCATGAGACACTGTCTTATGCCATTAAAGATCCAAGCCCTGAGCCCAAAAAGATACCTCTTGGTAAGCAGACCGATCATCTATGGAAGATATCTCTTAAGCCGCAGGAAGAGAAGGCTATTATTTACAGGCTGGATATCAATTCAGAGGAAGCGTCAAAACTCCCGCAGCTTGTGGCTGAGGGGATAGCTGAGGAACTTATCACAGGCGCAAAGGTGGTGAACGTATGACTTACAAAAGCAACAAGGAACTTCACGATTCACAGGCAAAGACAACGCTTAAGAAACTGATACAGGATTTCTACGAGCAGTTCGAGAGCGAGAATATCCCTCATATCGTGCTGCCCACCCGAACAAAGAAGAATATCGAATTAAATGAAGTATCTGATGTGTGGGTATATGGGGACAGCGAGAGCATGCGCAGCGCCAAGACCGTTAAGGGTGCAAGGCAGATCCTCAAGACCTCATATGTTGTCGACCTCTTGATAAAAGGGCATCTTGATCATGATAAGAGTTCAACGCTGAGAGAACTGTACTACATCAGCGAGAACTGGGATATAGCGAAGTTCCATGAGCAGACAGAGAGCGACCGGCTGATAGAGGACCTTGAGATAATCACAGGCTTGCAGCGTGAGGATTTCCATGTGCGCCCTGAGGAGAACGGAGCCACGATGTTCGGACCCATCAAGATAAAGGAGGTCACAAAGAGGGGCGAGCGCACCATGCACTGCCAGGATGAGGTGGGCGAGGCAGGGTACCAGATACCCTACAATGTGGAGACCGTACAGTTCCTTGAGCACGATGCGAAGTTCATTATCGCAGTT
>JAHIFK010000230.1 GCA_018900975.1 Methanobacteriota archaeon | reverse complement strand
CTTCGCACGCCCCCACTGGCGCAGCCCAGCAGGCAACGAGCCCGCGCCGCGCTGGATAAAAAGCTCCCCCCGGAAGCGAACACGGATGACACGGATCGGACGGCTTTTCACAGATTTTCCCATCCGTGTGAATCCGCGTCATCCGCGCAATCCGTGTTCTACGTCGGCTTCGCTTTTCGTGGATGCGCCTGAAATCCATAACGTAAATTATCTCCCATTCGCCCAAACAACAAATCTGCGTTCATCTGCGTTCATCTGCGGTTTGGTTTCTGCGGAAGCGCCATACAGTAAAGAGTCTGACAGGATGGACAGGATAAACCAATCTCCGAATCCTGTAAATCCTGTTCATCCAGTCCAATCCGTCTCTTCTTTTAGAACGGCGCCGGACATTAATTTTTATGAATTTATAAATGAAAGCACATCTCAAAATTCCAGAAGGTAAAATATGGTGTCCTGTTTAACTCAAAAAAGGAATAAAACTGTGGAAACAAGCTTATTAGAATTCAGCACAGATGTTTCCTCTGAAAACCCGACTGAAAAACCTGATATAGTTATCCCCGAACAACTAGCGGAACCATCAAAAATTGACGCTCTTGATTTTAAACTATCGCAGCGCTTCAATGAGAAGTTTATTGTCCAACCTGCTCTCACGCGACAACTTGTTAGCTTTCAGGCAAACAAAACCATGGCGTCGTATCGCTGGTACAAATACAAGGAAGCGTTTTCTGCCCCTCTTGTGGAATATCTGCTTTCCAGATACGGAATCGTTTCCGGTAAAGTTCTAGACCCGTTCGCTGGGAGCGGCACGACCCTGTTTGCAGCCAGCGCCGTATGCATGGATGTTGATGGTATCGAACTTCTCCCCATAGGACAGCAGATCATAGCCGCCAGGTCGTGTTTAGAAAGAGAGTTTACAGCCGATGATTTTGCCGCTGTCAAACAGTGGTTGAAAAACTGCCCATGGAAGAAATCACAGGTAAGATATCCCCTGCCCAAATTGCGAATTACAGACGGCGCATATTCAACAGAGACATCCGATGCAATCGAGAGATACATGGGCGCCCTGCAGAATGAGAACGAACGGGTCAGGCTTATCTTACGTTTTGCCCTGCTGTGCATCCTGGAATCCATCAGTTACACTCGCAAAGATGGTCAGTATCTTAGATGGGATTATAGATCTGGACGCAGGAAAGGAGGAAAACCGTTCAATAAGGAGGAGATTCTTAATTTTGACGAGGCGATATGCGCGAAGATAGAAGATATCTTGCATGATATGATGCTTGGCAGTGGACATCTGGAGGAGCGCGATCAGGGCAGTATCCATCTTTTTCAGGGCTCATGTCTGGATGTAATGCCATCGATGCCATGTGATTTATATGATGCGATTGTAACCTCACCTCCATACTGCAACCGTTATGACTACACACGGACTTATGCTCTGGAACTGGCTTTGCTTGGCGTTAGTGAGAAAGAGCTCACCAACCTCAGGCAGCAAATGCTAAGCTGTACCGTTGAAAATCGTGCCAAAGACCTGCTGGCAATAAATCCCCGATGGGCTAACGCCGTAGAAGCAGCAGACCAGCAGGAGTTGCTGCAGGCTATCCTGAAGTACCTGGAAGACCTGAAGGCGCAGGGTAAGCTGAACAACACTGGCATCCCCCGCATGGTTCGAGGATACTTCTATGAAATGGCATGCATTATCGCCGAATGTTCGCGCGTGATGAAACAAAATGCATACATGTTCATGGTCAATGACAATGTGCGTTATGCTGGCGCAAGCGTCTCGGTAGATATGATACTTTCATCCATTGCTGAAAAGCTGGGACTTCATATAGAGAATATTCTTGTACTGCCGAATGGCAAAGGTAACAGCAGCCAGCAAATGGGTGAGCATGGGCGCGATCCGTTGCGAAAATGCGTGTATATATGGAGGAAAGCATAGTGCCACCGAACAAACCACACCTCCAGCATTTAACCAGTAGTGAAAGCCTTCTAACAACTTATGAGGAAACACGGGCTGGTTTTGTTGCCTTGGCGCTCGAAAAGAACCGCAGAGCAACGCCGTTCATTGAAGAAGCAAGAGCTCTAAAAGCGGCTGCATCTAAAATCTCAACACCCGCCTCATTGATCAATATTGCCGGGATACAGGCTGCCCTTTTGACGGCGGCTGGAGTTTCCAATAAAGCTGCCGGGCATATGGAACCCCAGGACCAGGAGGAGGCGATAAAAGGACTGATAAAACAATTTCTTGAACCTGCCGGTTCTAATTTTGTTGAGGAGTTGGTCTTTAGATTCCTTTTGACGCGGGGGGACGCATTAGGCGGGTCTATGAGAAACGTTGGCGGAGCAATAGCACAACGCAAGCTCACTCGCGCGATTATTGCTACGCTTTCTGTTGCAGGAATTTCATATTATTGGCTTTCTTCCAAGAGCAATTCATGGATACATGGAACGGAGGATGATCCGGATATAGAGATGGATGCAAATGGGCTTAGCTGGTCAAACGGTCATCAGGATCGTACCATAAGATACAACCTTACTGTTCCATTTGTCAAGAAAAACGTAGACCTGTGCCTTTTCAATTGTCATTATCAGGCACTTTCCGTCAGTTACAAGAATCCTGCTTTTTATCTTGCACTTGGAGAACTTAAAGGCGGTATCGATCCCGCCGGGGCAGATGAGCACTGGAAAACGGCAAGAACATCCTTATCCCGCATTAATCTGGCATTTGCAAATCATGGGCTTTCACCCCACTTATTCTTTGTCGGAGCCGCGATTGAAAATAGCATGGCTGAGGAAATCTGGTACCAATTGGAAGAAGGCACGCTTAGCAACGCTGCCAACCTGACTGATGCAAACTAGGTCGCCTCTCTGTGCAGGTGGTTATGCAACCTGTAAATAAACCTCATTTCGGATCGATGTTTAATCAATGTAAATCCCCGCCCCCTCCCCACGCGCCTCCACTGGCGCAGCCAAGCTGGCAGCGAGCCTGCGCTGGAAGCGAACACTAATGACACAGATCAAGATGCACAGATTTTTCATCCGTACAAAATCAAATAAAAGACATTAACAAGCATTATCTGCGGCTTTTTAAGAACTCTGTGATACCTTATGTTTTGCGATAAGTTCCCGTATTTTTGTAACTAACTGGGTTGGGACTTCCATCGCTGTTATTGTCCTATTCTTAAAGGCATTTTCGTCTTCTGCCATAGCTTCATCTTCAGTCTGCTGTTCATAATGAGCAAGAACCGTCCTCACTCTCTTCTCGTCCCATCCTTTCGGAAATTTACTTCTTTTCATGCTTCTTTCGGCTCCTGCGCTTAAATGCAATCAATGGTTTACCAGTCAAATCAAATGCCGTTATGACAAAAATACTTTTTGGCTCAGGGTTTCTGGATCGATATAATTACGGATTTTCATAGTTCTCCCTTAAACGCCATGTCCAGCACAGCCGGCATCAGCGCGTCCATTTTCGGCGCCGGTCTCTGTTTGGGGGCGCTTGAGTGCGCCCACCTTTGCCTGAAGCTTATCGAGGTAGGTGACGCGATGCGGCGCTGTCCAGCGAAGAGCGAGACTTTGATGAATCATGATTTTCGAAATGCACTGTCTATGAACTCTTTATATTTCTTTGACCATACTTTATTTGGTGTGGCTTTTATCCATTCAACATATCTGTCAATGAAATCCAATCGTTCCTTGAAATTGGTCTCTTTATCTTTTTTTAGTTCTTCCATATCAATTTTCATCGAAGCCCCCAATAATGAATGTTCCCTGTCGTATATTATTATATCAGTTATAACTGCAAAAAATCCTCAATTGAATACCCTGCTTCTCTTATTATTGCACTCAGTGTTCCTTTAGGAATATCCGTACCTGGATGGTTTGGTATTGTAACCCTTCTTTTTGTTTCAGGATTATACCAGATTTCATGGCTGCCTTTTGCGTATCTATCAAAAATAAATCCAGCTTTCTTAAGTCTTTTAATGACATCCGAAGCTTTCATTGAAGGAAGTCTTGTCATGCATTAACACTTACAGGAACGCTTGTGGTGACAACAAGACTTTTCGTTTCCTTAATATCGAAAGGAAGCGGATCCCCATGCTCAATATATGATTCAATCAATTTTTTTGCTACATCCTGTGCGATTTCGATGGTTTCGGCTATCGTCCTCCCCTGCGCAATAAGTCCCTGCAAGGTTTCACTGGTAGCAAGGTAGCCTCCTTCTTCCAGTTTTTCTATTTTGATTTTAATCATGGTTTCGGACATTTAGCTCACCTTGTTCAATAACATTGAATAGTTATATCACATCTCTCCTTTAAATGCTTTGTCCAGCACAGCCGGCATCAGCGCATCCAGTTCGGCGCCGGTCTCTGCCTGAAGGCGCCTGAGCGCGTCCACCTTTGCCTGAAGTTCATCGAGGTAGGCGACGATGCGGCGCTGTTCGGGGAGGGGCGGGAGATTTATGGGCATGTTTCTCAGTTTTTTAGAGTTTACATTCGCTTGCCCACATTGCTGTTTAATCTCAGATGTGATGTATTTCCGTCCCAACGGTGAGTTGATATAAAAAGCAACCAGCTTCGGAGTAGCGCGATTCAAATCAAGGCGGTAGAGTAAAGAAGAGGTCTTTCAACCTCCCCCTTCTCACCAAACCGTACGAACTGATTTCCAGTATACGGCTTTCGTTTGGCATTGTCCCATTTCAGGAGATAAAAGCATAAATATGCTTCTACCAGCCACGGTAATATAGCAATTATTCCATCAAGTTCAAATT
>JAHIFK010000229.1 GCA_018900975.1 Methanobacteriota archaeon | reverse complement strand
GACACTAAAGGGCTCCTTCCTGTTGAGATATCAGGAAGGGCAAAAGCATCTGGTTTTGATGTCAAAAGTTCAGACCTGACAGGTGGACTTGATCTTGGCGTATCCGGTTATCTGAAAGCAACACTCAAAGAGGGGGCAGTATCATTGGCCTCGGCGCCAGAGGGGCCGGTACTGGCGTACTGGAACGTGGGCAGGGGCAGGGTGGTCTATCTGGGTATGAACGACATGTGGGGAGATTTCCATCTACAGACATCATATCCGATATTCTGGTACAGGCTCCTTGAATCCTCATTTCCCGCCTCTGAACTTAATTTTAAAACAGGTACTGTCCTGCCGTTTGGGACTTCAAAAACCATAGCAGCGCCGCACGCCTCTATTGAAACATCTGATCTTTATCTTGGCGATGCCGGGTTCTATGAGATCGGGAATAGGACGATAGCCGCAAACCTTCTTGATGAAAAAGAGTCGGATATCACGGTAAAAAGAATCGATAATAAAGAGACTGATAATACGGATTCCGATAATACAGAGTCTGAAAAGACATTCGGTACGAAAGTTGAAAAGGTGCACCTTGTTGTTCTTTTTTCCATCCTTGCGATCATTCTTGTGGCAATTGAACTCTATTATCGGAAGCACAGGGGGGATATATGATACAATTTCAATATCCTGTTGTCGCTTTAATGGTAATCCCGGTAATCCTTGCCATCCTTTATTACTTAAAACCAGGAGGATCAAAAGCTATTATTCTTGTTGCATCAAAGCTTTTGATAATTTCTATCATATTGCTCTCGATAGCCTCGCCATACACAGAAGAATATGTGCAGGGGATGACCGGGACTGCGGATATAACCATAATAGAGGACAGGACTGAGAGCATGCGCCTTTTTCCTCCCCCTGATGACATTTACGGTTACCTTTCGAACAGGACGCCAACTGCTATTGACTATATCTCAGGCACTAGATCCCCAATCGGCGATGCAATTATCAGGAACGTGAGGTCGGGGGGCAGCATACTACTTATCAGCGACGGGAATAATAATTACGGCAGAGGTATTCCTGATGCGGTTTCTTTTGCCCGGAGCCTTAATACAACGGTATATTATCTCAGGCAGGAGCCAGTGAAAAAAGACATGAGTGTTTCAATCGAAGGCGATGCTGCGGCTTTTCTTGATACACAGGCAGGTTTTATTGTAAATATCAAGTCCACAGGAGATATCGAAGGCGACCTGAAAGTCCAGGTCGACGGTAAAGTCGTGTTCAGCGATCGTATAAATGGCTCACAGCAGATCCCTCTGACATATTCCTTTGGAAGCGTCGGGTCTCATACAATGAAAGCAGAACTCGAAGCATTAGATGACGAATTCCCTCAGAATAACGTTTTCTATAGATCAGTGCATGTGGCGCCCTTGCCTGAGGTTCTTCTGGTATCAGATAAAGATTCCCCGCTTTCGCAGGTAATGAAAAGCTCGTATTCAGTGTATACTGCCGCAAATCTGGCAGATGCCAGCAGATATAAGGCTGTCGTCCTTGATGATGCAAGCGCAGCAGATTTGTCTTTTTCAGATGCCCTTGCCCTGAGCGATTATGTCATAAATGGCGGAGGTCTTGTTGTTGTTGGAGGTCAGAACGCTTTTTCTGACTACAGTAAACTGCCGCTGTTTGAGCAACTCATTCCTGTAAAATACGGCGGGATTCCTCCCATATCTGCTAAAACCGCTGTTATACTTATCGTGGATATATCTGGAAGCACAGGCGACATCTCTGGCGCTGAACCCAAACTAGGAGTTGAAAAAGGGCTTGCCCTTCAGGTAATAGATGATATGGGCGACAGGGATTTCCTGGGTGTCATTGCGTTCAATAATGTCCCGCATACGGTCGTGCCGTTTTCGCAGTATGCCGACAGGTCGGATGTCAGGGATATCATACAACGGCTCAGGTATGGGGGAACCACCCATTTATCGCCTGCGCTTGCCGAAGCGCATAGCATGTTAAGGAATTTCGACGGCGGAATGAATGTAATAGTGATATCTGACGGCGCGGTCGCTGACAGAGGCGCTTCATTAAAAGCCGCCCGCTCAATGTCGGATGACGGGATAACGATATATGCTATCGGGGTGGGCGGGGATACTGATGTGGAGTTCATGGCACAGCTTGCAGAAGCAGGAGGCGGCGGATATCTCAGGCGGGACGCTGCGCATGGTATTAATGTATTGTTTGGCGAAAAAGAAAGCAGGAATAGAGGAGATGGTTATCCACTTCTGATAATGAACAGCGGTCACTTTATTACACAGGACATCGCGCTTAACGCGACGGTTTACGGGTATAATAACGTCCATGCAAAGCAGAACGCACAGGCGCTTGTTATGACAGGTAACGGTAATCCCGTCATCACTGCCTGGAGAGCCGGGCTCGGAAGGGTGGTCGCTATAACCGTTGATAATGGGAATGCCTGGGCTCCAGCCCTTTACGCCGAAGGAAATTCAAAGCTTGTGGCGAACTCAATGAACTATGCGATCGGGACCCCGGATGGTTTTGAACTTCGCGCCCAGGATGGGGAAGTCGGCGAACCGATCGATGTATTCGTATCTTCAGAAAGCGAACCTGTCCTCACATTTGAAGGAAATGAGCTTCAGTTTGAAAAAACCGGTGAAAAACTGTACCATGCGACCGTTTATCCGAATTCAACAGGATTCCATGACATTTCAGGTTATACCGTAGCCGTGAACGCACTTTCTGAATACCGGAATACTGGACGCAGTGAATTAATACCAGATATAATAACCGGCGCTGGCGGGCGGGTATATAATATTTCGGAGCTTGATGGGCTTATTTCCCACACAACTGCTGCAAAAACAGGCATGGTGCGAAAAGTCGTTTATCTTGGGCCGGTATTTCTTCTGGCAGCGCTGCTGTTGTACAGCATTGAGGTTATTTTAAGAAGAATTATGGAATTACTGCCGTAACCTGACAAGGATACATAATAACCTTATTGTAATATATTATGTTGCTGCCACTTCAGCAATTTCAGAGGACATATTCTGGATATGAATTAATTCTTCTGAACTTAGCATCTTATTAAGGTTCAGCAGGATCAACAATCGTTCATTTATCTTACCAACGCCCTTAATATATTCCGAACGTATCTTATTCGTGATTATAGAAGGCGTAGGCTCGATACTCTTGGCTGACAGGCGTATCACTTCACTCACCGAGTCCACAATAAAACCCATTACAGTACCGTCGACATCAGCCACTATTATGCGGGTATTGGCATCAGGTTCATTGCTCCCCACCCTCATTATAGTGCTCAGGTTGATCACAACTATTATTCGTCCGCGAAGGTTGATCAAACCTTTAACATAGGGAGGAGCCCTGGGAATTTCGGTTATGTTTATCATGCGGATTATCTCCTGCACGGTATCGATCTCAACGCCAAACTCCTCATCGTGTATATTAAACACGACAAGCTGAAGCTCTGCATCTCCAAATCCTTTATTAGCCGATATGTTTGGACTTTGTGCCATGATTCCCTCTTAAGCTGTATTAACTATCATTTCTCTCCACATGTTAATAAGCATCAGTGTGAAAAAAGTGTGAACATGAAAATTTTTGAAACCAAAAATAAAATGGATTACGAGGCCTCTGGCTTCGTTTCTTCTGATATTTTATGGATGCTGTTCAGTTTTTCCGCCCCAAGTATCTTATCCAGTTTAAGAAGGATAAGCAGCCTGTTTTCCATCTTGCCAACGCCACGCAGATATTCAGTTCCGATCCTGTTCGCAATAATAGCAGGCGCAGGCTCGATATCCTTTATGGGGAGACGAATGACCTCACTCACGGAATCTACCATGAACCCGACCACGGTGTCGCCAACGTCAGCCACTATGATGCGCGCGTTCTCATCCCTGTTCACCGTAGTTTCAATTCCCATTACCACATTGAGGTTTATCACTACAATGATCCTGCCGCGCAGGTTGATTATGCCATTAATAAAGTCACCTGCCTGCGGTATTTTCGTGATGCTGGTCAAGCGGATGATCTCCTGCACGTTCCCTATTTCGACCCCGAACTCCTCGTCGCCTGATCTAAAGACGACGAGCTGGAGTTCCTGGTTTACTAATTTTGCAGCTTCTGCCATGATATCACACTATTTCGGTTTGAGTTCATTTACATGAAAGAGCGGTTTTTTAACCGTTTTGTCAGAAATGTGCTGAGGTTTGGACTTCTCTTCATGCTTTACTGGTTTAGTCTTTTCAGCCGTATGAGGCACTTCTTTTGCAGGAGCCTGCGTTTGCCTGAAGGAAGAGGCATTATCCTCCCCAAGATCGAACTTTGCTACTTCTATCTGCAATTCATTTGCAAGGTCTGCCATCTGCTGCGCAGCGTTCACAAGCTGCTCCATCGACGCAGCCTGCTCTTCAGAAGCAGCCGAAGCTTCCTGGGTTCCTGCTGCGGATTCCTCGCTTATGGCTGATACTTCATCCACCGAAGCTGTGACCTCTTGAACCGATGCGGACTGTTCTTCAGCGGCAGCCGCTATCTCCTGTACCATTGTCGCCACGCCTCCTGCAGCATCTACAATTTGGTTGATGGCATTTAATGCTTCATCTATTGTCTTTGAGCCTTCGCCCACTGACTTTGTACCCTGGTCCATACTTTCCACTGCATTTTGAGTACCCATCTGGATCTCTTTAATAAGCGAAGTTATCTGGCTTGATGCGTTCCTTGATTCTTCGGCAAGTTTACGCACCTCATCAGCGACCACTGCAAAGCCCCTGCCGTGCTCGCCAGCGCGTGCAGCCTCAATTGCCGCGTTCAGGGCAAGAAGGTTAGTCTGGTCTGCAATATTAGTTATGACGCCGATTATTTCACCTATCTTCTGGGATTTGTTGTTAAGGTCTTTTATTACATCGGATGAGTTGCTGACTGCGGACTTTATATCTGACATCTTTACTGAAACCGAGCTGGATATCTTCCCGACATCCTGGGCGGTTTTGGCTGCTCCGGTTGCGCCTTCTGATGCTTTCTGGGCGTTCGTAGCTACCTGCTGGACGCTCCCTGACATCTCTCTCATGGCGCGGCTTATTTCTGACATTTTGGCGGACTGCTGGCTTACGCCGGCAGCAATATCCTGCGTGGTGCTTGTTATCTGTTCAGTGGAAGCCATCAGTTCTTCACTTGACGCAGAAAGTTCCTGCGCTGTTGAAGAGACACGAAGAGCGGAATTCTGTACCTTTGCAAGCACTGTCTTTAAGCTATCTGTCATGGCCTGGATCGCCTGGGAAAGTTGTCCAACCTCGTCCTTTGAATCGTGCGTAACATGAACTGTAAGATCCCCCTGTGCGACCTTATTGGATGCATGGAGCATGATGCCCAAAGGTTTTGTTATAGAGCGGGAGATATAAACTCCTAAGCCAACTCCGATAATGGCTGCTATAACTCCAGTAATTATTATCAGTAAAAGTGCTTGATTCTTTGCGTTTTCAGCATCTAATCCGGCAGTCTTCATCGCTGCAACATTGTTTATCCCTGAATACCCTATGAATCCAACCACAGCCAGTAGAATGATTAACAGTCCGAATCCCCCCAGCAGTTTCTTGCTTAATGACATGTCTTTTATGCTCATCATACATTCTCAGTTCTCCATTTTTATAACATTTTGATTATCCCTCATACATTAAGGAGGAAAATTATATGTTATTTTATAATTCTCACCAGCATATAAACAGATTTGTGAAAAACGTGTGAACCTTATAAAAATGCAAAACTATATATACTTTTTACTATGATTATAATTATAATCATTAAAACTCCGAATAATAGAATGTAAAAGGCAAAATAATGTTACGAAAAAATGTATCTATAAGTGATGAACACCTTAGGCTACTTGACCCTTTGTTGAAAAAACACAGGGGCAACCTGTCTGCAACGATGAGGGAAATCATTGACTTCACAGGATTCATTACCGAGAACATGGGGAGCCTTGAGACCGCAAAAGACCTTTTGACAGAGAAAAGCCATACAAAAGACCAGATGTTGCAGCGTATATACGGTGTTACGATACCTCTTACGATGTTCCAGTGGCTGTTAATGGACAGGAAAAACTCCCTTCCCCCAATTAACCATGCAACGCAGCTTTTCGCAACTGAAAAAGAGATCAATATCTATGATGTTGAAAGTCTGGCCAGGATGATAAACGAGGAACTTTCAATCCTTAACTGGCCTGTTAAAGTTGCTATCAGCAACGAGGATTGTAATATTGCATTTCAATTGACTGGAATGGATCAAACAATTAATCGATTCACGGCAATTTTAATATCATTATATTTAGCTAACAATCAAAAACCCTATAAGATCAGCAAGCTTTTGTTGTACCCGGTTTCGATCTATATTCAGGTGACAGAAACATCCCGCAAGGAAGATGCCATGCATTCTATTTACGAATATTTCTCTGAAAACAGGGACAGCCTCTCAATTGTGAGTGATATTATGCAGATAAAAGCATAGGGATACGAATTTGCGCCGGTTTACCGGCTCTTGTGAAATTTATCTCACTAAGACTCATATCTGTGTGATAATAAAGTAAACCCTATTATGACCCAAAAACTAAGATCCATATTGATCATAAACAGGGAACCCGATTTAGCCGCCCTGTATGCTGAAATGCTGTCTATGAGCGGTGAAAAGTACATGCTGAATATGGCATATACCGCAAAAGACTGCCTTTTATTCTTAAAAAAACACCTTCCAAATTTAATATTACTGGATATTGAACTTGATGATATGAACGGATGGGAATTAATTGAAAAAATAAAACTTATTGGACCCGACATACCTTTGATCGTGATCACAGCAAGACCGCCTGGAATAGAGGATTTTACGCGTCTTACTATGGTCTGCGATTATATTGCCAGGCCCGTAACCCTGGATTGTCTCCATATGGCAGTAAAAGACGCCATGGAAGTTCCTGTTATTCTAAATAAATGTATAGAGAAAGTCAGGAACTCACCTGCAAAAGATAAACTCATATTCGGTGTGGAAGAAAATATCAGGTTAATGAAGCAGAGTATTATAGACCGGAAAATATTTATTTTAATGAGGCAGATATATCCTGATAATCGCGATCCGAATGCAAAGATCTTACTTGATAATTTGAAGGAGAAAATCAATAGAGCGCAGAATGAACTTGAAACTTTTAAAACCCGGGAATGTTTATTGAGTAATATAATATTATAAAAAAAAGGAGACTATAATGCAAAAGAAAATTTTAATAGTAGACGATGCAGCATTCATGCGAATGATGCTCAAAAAAATAATTGCACCTACAGGGAATGAGTTAATAGAAGCCGTTGACGGGCTGGATGGCGTGGCCAAATACAAAGAACATAAACCAGCTCTTGTATTAATGGATATAATCATGCCCAATGCCGACGGTATGGAGTGCCTGAAGCAAATAATGGCATTTGATAAAAATGCCAGGGTTGTAATGTGCACCTCGATAGGCCAGGATGCAATCATAAGCGATGCGATCAAGATCGGAGCGAGAGACTTCATAATCAAACCCTTTGATGCTACAAAAGTTCTGGATGTTATTGCGAAAAACCTTGAACAGGTCTGAATGAATGCCCAGAATTAGAGTGCTGGTTGTTGATGATTCCGCACTGATGCGAAAAATTATCTCTGATATGCTGACCGACTCACCTGACATAGAGGTCATAGCGCGGGCTATAAATGGGGAAGATGCCATAGAAAAAGTAATCAGGTTAATGCCTGATGTCGTGACAATGGACATTGAAATGCCCGTTCTTGACGGACTGCATGCCCTGGGTTATATCATGAGCGAGTGCCCTACTCCTGTGATAATGCTAAGTACTGAAAGCTCAGCAGACGTAACAATTACAGCATTTCAATACGGTGCAGTGGATTTTATTCAAAAACCAACTGGAAATATAATTCCTGATCTATCTAGTATTAAAGAGGAATTAATAAAAAAAGTCAAGGCCGCAGCAGGGGTGAAAACAACAAGACTCGGTTTCATGGAGATAAAGAGTATAACTAAAATATCAGAACCTGAGATCAGGCTGAGAAAATCCAGGAAAGTCGTTGTTATCGGCACTTCAACAGGCGGACCGCGGGCGCTTGCGCAGATCATACCTTTACTCCCATCATCGCTTGACGCCGCAATTCTCGTTGTCCAGCACATGCCTCCCGGCTTCACAAAATCCCTGGCTGAACGTTTAAATATGCAATCCATGATCCGGGTAAGGGAAGCAAAAGAAGGGGACATAGTAGAACCCGGTATTATACTTATAGCTCCAGGAGACTATCATATGGTAGTAAAACAGCAGACACAAAATGGTAAAACCGTCGAAGTTATCGCACTCAACAAAGGACAAAAGGTCCAGGGTGTCAGGCCATCTGTTGATGTTCTTTTAAATTCAGTCGCTTCATTATACGGCAGTGACGCGCTTGGTGTGATACTTACAGGTATGGGTTCTGATGGTTGCGTGGGTATCAGGAACCTTAAAAAAGCAGGGGGAAAAGCGATTGCTGAGGATGAGTCCACATGTGTGGTCTACGGCATGCCAAGGGCGATCGTTGAACATAATCTTGCAGATTTTATCCTGCCCATAAACAGGATTGCTGAGGGAATAACGCTGAACGCATAGAGGGATCATAATGGATGACATGTCTGAATATCAAAAATTGTATGCAATTGAATCGGCTGAACATCTCCAGTCAATGAACAGTGCTCTCCTTTGTCTTGAGAAAGATACGCATGACGACGAAACTATAAATGTGATGTTCAGGGCGGCGCATACGTTGAAAGGCATGTCTGCAACAATGGGCTACATCAATATCTCAGAACTGACCCATAAAATGGAGAATCTGATGGACAGGGTGCGTAAGAAGGAAATGAACCTTGACGCAGATGCGATAGATATCCTGTTCGAATGCCTGGATACTCTTGAGATAATGGTAGAAACACCTGAAAATTCCACACAGTGTGATATTTCCAAATTGATCGCAAATCTTCTGTCAATCACAAACAAAGGGGGATGCTCCGGATCAACACAAAAGCAGCCGGAGGCGCCGCAGAAAAACCCGGTAGAAAATAGTACTAATTCTAAAAAATCCGTGACCGGCAGTAAGATATATAATATAAAGGTCACGATTGATAATTCATGCACTCTACTGTCAGCCCGTTCAAATGTTATTATGAGGGACCTCTCAGAGATCGGTGATATTGTAGAAGCGATACTGCCTTCAGGTGAAGGGGTAAAAACCAGCCGGGAAATCAGGATAAATATTTCAACTAACGCAGATGCTAAAAAGATCGAAAGTATTTTAAAAAATATTCTTGAGGTTTCCAGTGTCGAGGTTAAACAGGAAGTTGATCATTCGACTGAAAAGCAGCCTGATGTTGCGAAACCTGTAGAAACACAACATGAAGAAGCGCAATCAACCAAAAAACAGCCGGAAGTCGCTCAATCGACTGAAAAACAGCAGGAAACGCCAGCTATGCAAAATGATCCGGATATAATTGATGATGCAGTTGAAAATACCGGGACTGGCAATAACGTTTTTAATGTAACGGTAACTCTTGAAAGATCATGCACACTTAAAGTTGCCCGTGCAACTATTATAATGAGAGACCTATCCGAGATTGGTGAGATTATCGAAATAAGCCCACCTACAGGCGATATTTGGGCCGGAAAATTCCTTCAGGAACTCAGGATAAAGGTTTCAACAAAAGAAGATGCTAAAGAGATTGAAAGTGTACTAAAGAAAATTCTTGATGTATCAGCTGTCGAGGTTAAACCGGAAGTGGCGAAATCGGTGGAAAAACCGCCGGCAGCGCCTGAGCCGCAAAATGCAGCAGGTATAATTGATAATGCCGTTGAAAAGGCCGGAACTGACGGCAACATTTTTAATGTAACGATAAATCTTGACAAATCATGCACGCTTAAAATTCCCCGGGCAACTATTATAATGAGAAACCTCTCCGAAATCGGCGAGATAATTGAAACAAGCCCATCTGCTAGCGATATTAAAGTCGGAAAATTCCTTCAGGAACTCAAGATAAAGGTTTCAACACGAAAAGAGGCTAAAGAGATTGAAAGTATATTAATGAAGATCCTTGAGGTCGCAAGTGTCGAAGTTAAACGGGAAGTTACGCAAAAAGCTGAAACACGACCTGAACCAGCGCAAGCCGCTGGACGGACCGTACTTAATAAAGAGAAAATCATCGAGAAAGAAAAGGCAGCAGGTAAAAACATTCAGACTGTGCGGGTTAGTGTCGAACGACTCGATTCTTTGATGAATCTTGTGGGAGAACTTGTTATTAACAAAATTCGGATCGTGCAGCTGGCATCAGATTATAAGATCGATGCTTTAGAAGAGGCCCTTTCAAGCCTCGACAACCTGACAGGCCAATTGCAGGAAGGGATAATGGCATCTCGAATGGTCCCCCTGGAACAGATATTTAACCGCTTCCCAAGAATGATAAGGGACCTTGCAAAAATTGAACACAAGAAGATCGAACTCATTATTACTGGCAGTGACATAGAA
The DNA here is from genome assembly GCA_018900975.1 of Methanobacteriota archaeon. Classification (GTDB taxonomy): domain Archaea; phylum Halobacteriota; class Methanosarcinia; order Methanosarcinales; family Methanoperedenaceae; genus Methanoperedens. The sequence continues at coordinate 17,150 of JAHIFK010000229.1, read as the reverse complement.
CTTGACCGTACCATACTGGACGAGATCGGGGATCCTCTTGTACATATACTTCGAAACTGCGTGGATCACGGAATAGAATTACCTGAAATAAGAAAACAGTTGGGGAAAAACCAGGCTGGAAGTATTAAATTGACTGCCAGGCGCGAGAAAAATTATGTCACCATAGAAGTTGAGGATGATGGTAAAGGCATGGATCCTGAAACGTTCAGGGAAATCGCTGTAAAGAAAGGCTTATTAGCGAAAGAGGACGCTTCCAAGCTTTCCGATGTTGAAGCCCTTAACCTGTCATATCTTCCCGGATTCACATCCACTGAGAAAGTGACTGAGATTTCGGGTCGCGGAGTCGGACTGGATGTCGTCAGGTCAAAGATACAGAGCATGGGCGGTTCGGTAAAGCTTGAATCAAAATATGGCGCAGGGACGAAGATCAGTCTTAAATTGCCTCTGACCGTTGCGATCATAAACTCACAGATGGTGAGGGTGGGCAAGAACGTCTATGCAATACCTATTGCAAATGTGGTAAGGGATATTGCCATAAATAAAGATCAGATAAAGACCATTCAATCGGAAGAAGTGGTGATGGTCAGGGGCGAAGTCCTGCCGCTTATCAGGTTACAGAATCTATTCGGAGGAAGCTGCAATGGTTCCAAGGAAATGGTTGTGGTTGTGGTAGAACGAATGGGCAGCAATGTAGGGCTTGTGGTGGATCAGCTTATAGGGCAACAGGAGGTCATTATCAAGAACATCGACAACAGGTTCCTTAAGGGTTTGAAAGGCTTTGCAGGCGCCACAATTCTTGGTGATGGGAATGTAGCATTGATAATTGATGTGGGGACGCTGCTATGATGTTTGAAACCAGGACCTGTCCGGCTTATGAAGATGAAAAAGAGTTTACGGACCTGAAAACTATCATAAAGAAAAAACTTGGTTTTAACTGTGATGGATATAAACAGGCCCATCTGAAACGCAGGCTGGCAGTCAGATTGAGAGCAAACAATTCAGAATCCTATAAAGAATATGCAATGACCCTTTTAAATAAGGATGGTGAATCTGAGAAATTAAAGGAAACATTAACTGTTAATGTTACTGAATTATTCAGGAACCCTGAGACATATGAAAAATTCTCCAGGATCGGGCTTCCGGAGCTTATCAAAACAAAAGGGGAAAACAGGACGATCAAGGTTTGGAGCGCAGGATGTTCAAACGGGGAAGAACCCTATTCAATAGCGATCATGCTGCTTGAGTTCCTGGGTCCCAGGGCAAATATGTACAATATCTCGATCCTTGGCACGGATATAGATGATGATTCTCTCAGAATTGCCCAATGCGGTGTGTACAAACCAAAGCAGCTTGAGAAAATAAGTAAGGGGAGGCTGGATTGGTTTTTTATTAAAAAGGGTGATGATTATGTGGTGGCCGATGAAGTCCGGAATATCGTACATTTCAAACACCATGATATTATTTCAGGGCCACGATTGTATGGATTTGATATAATATTCTGCAGGAACGTTACGATCTATTTTGACAAAAGCCTGCAGGATGAACTCTATATGAAATTCTACGATTCATTGAACGAAGGTGGATACTTTCTGATGGGTAAAACAGAAACGTTGTTTGGAAAGACTGGTGGATTATTTAAACCAGTTGATATAAATGAGAGAATATACCGAAAGTTGAGGTAATTATGAATGACATAAAAAAACTTGATCGATTTCAAGAAGACGCCATAAAAGAAGTCGGCAACATCGGAATGGGACATGCTACGACGTCGCTTTCTAAAATGCTGGATAAGAAAATAGATATTACTCTGAACAGCATCAGGTTTGTGCCGCTTGTTTATGTACCTGATCTGGTAAGAAATGAGGATACGGTCATCGGAGTAATACAACAATTAAAGGGAAGTATCAATGGTTACCTTCTTTTGATGTTATCCAAAGATAGCGCAAAGTTCCTGACAAAAATGATGCTGGATGAGCCGGTTGATGCAGATACATTCAGTGAAATGGAACAATCATTGCTCAAAGAACTATGTAACATTATGAGCGGAACATATATTAGCGCAATATCAAATTTTCTTGAAATAGGGATAATGCTCTCTCCACCCTCACAGGTATATGATATGGCTGAGGCTATAATCAATCAGCTGGTTGGCATGATGATCACAGATGCAGAGAATGTACTTTTCCTGAGAACAGAATTCAATGTACATACTGAGAAATTGTATGGAAAAATACTTATCTTCACAGACACTGCATCCCTTGCAAAGATACTGGACGCAATAAACCGGATAGCTGCGCAATGAGCCGGAATATTTATCGTATTTTGAGCTTTCAAGGAATATTTTATTACATTGAGCGCAGCAAGCCAAAATTGCCGAATATTAATAGTATGTAATATATATAGACCTATATAAACACACCAATATATGTACAATCGTCAACGATGTCCCCCTCGTCTTACACATATATACATGTATTATCTTACATAAGTATCCCCTCAGATGTCCCACCTCGCCCCCATCTTTTGCAAATCTCATACTTATCGTTATTTGCATACTTTTAACACCTACAATGTAAAAATACCCAAAAAATGCCCCTGATTTTTTTAATTAATTTCACGATAAAAATCAATATCGTTTACGCCTAAATTTTGACGTGAAATCATTAATGATTGACATTGTAATTAACATTGTAATTAACATTGTAATTAACATTGTAATAATAATTACGATGATGCATATCTTTATTAATGCTCAGGAGGATAGTTCATTAATTGATACCTGTTGGACCGGGTAATCACCCTTATCGATCGCTCTAAGGATAGTTCATTATGGAAAATGTAATTAAAGAACAAATATATATAGGAATTGCAGAGCTTGTGGTTGTCCACAACCCGGCGGTGTTGATCACCAAAGGTCTTGGATCTTGCATTGCGATTTCACTTCGCGATCCGGTGGAAAGATTCGGGGCTCTTGCCCATATAATCCTCCCGAGCATAGAAAGATCTAATAATAAAGATAATCCTTTGAAATTTGCGGATTCTGCGATTGAAATTGCAGTTAACAGGCTGTTAGAGAAAGGCTGCAAAAAAAACAGGCTTGTAGCAAAAATAGCAGGCGGGTCCAGTATGTTCCACTTTGATAACATGACTATCAATATCGGAGAAAACAACGCATTAGCAGTCACGAAAAAACTTGGGGAAATGCGCATTCCAATCCTGGCAAGCGATCTTGGAGGGGACTATGGGAGAACAGTGGAATTCGATATAGAGAAGGGGACAATGACTATAATAACCGCATTTCACGGCGTTAAAGTGATGTGATTTTTCACTTACTTTTCCATGGATATATTGGGGTTGGTAAAATTCCCACCTTTAAAGCAATAACCGCAGTAGTCGTTATTATGACTTCCATCAGCGTTTTTCCCGTATTCCTCGGGTTTATTTAATGGGTTTGCCGCAACTCTGGCAAATTTTGTTATCGTTATTACTTGATGTCATACCTGCCTTCTTCAGACAATTATATCCCATCATTTATAATGCTTTCCTTCGAGCAGTGCTGCCTGCGGTTTGGATAAAAAGCTATTTTTGCTCCAGGGTCATAGAGTCAGGAAATGAAGGATTTTAAAGCTGTTAAGAAGGGAGGATTTATATCGGCTGACAGGCTTAGCAAAGCGCAGGATAACGATAATACTCTAAAAATTAAAGATTTGAATCTCCCTCAGGCTGTAAAAGACTTTTACATCAATTCAGGTATAATAGAACTCTATCCTCCGCAAACCTCTGCCATAGAAGCCGGGCTGCTTTCAGGTAAGAACATCCTGGCTGCGATACCCACTGCCTCAGGAAAGACGCTTCTTGCCGAATTCGCCATGTTAAGATCGATACTTGACGAAGGAAATAGAGGAAAAGCCCTTTACATCGTCCCCCTTCGCGCCCTTGCCTCGGAAAAACACGACCGTTTCCGCAGTTTCGAATGCATCAAAAATAGCCGCAGAAGAGGCGTGTCCACAGGTATCGCGACAGGCGATTTCGATGCCCGCGGGGACTGGCTGGGGAATTTTGACATCATAGTTGCCACATCAGAAAAAGTGGATTCGCTCCTGCGGAACAAAACCCGGTGGCTTGAGGAAATAACAGTTGTGGTCGCTGATGAGGTACATCTTATTGACTCACCCGGCAGGGGGCCTACACTTGAGATAGTCCTTGCTAAATTAAGGCAGATAAATCCTGATATGCAGGTTATATCGCTTTCAGCCACAATAGGCAATGCGGATGAGATAGCTAAATGGCTGAATGCTTCGCTTGTAGTAAGCGAGTGGCGCCCTATTATACTAAAAGAAGGAGTTTTTTTCGGGAGGGCAATAAATTTTGGCGATCGAAGCCAGAGGGAAATCAAAGAAAGATCCAGGGACGCTGCCATTTCCCTGGTTGCCGATACACTGGCAGAAGGCGGGCAGTGCCTGATCTTTGAGAGCAGTCGCAAGAACACTGAAGGAATGGCGCAAAGGGCGGGAACTGCGATATCATCTCTTATATCCGGGGATATAAAGGAAAAATTAAAAGTCATCGCAGATGAAGTGCGGGAAACAAGCGAGGTGGATACTGCACTTAAACTTGCCCTGTGCATCGAGAACGGGAGCGCTTTCCATCATGCAGGGCTTATATCTGAGCAGCGAAAGCTCATTGAGGCCGGTTTCCGTGACGGGAATATAAAAATAATCTCTGCGACACCTACCCTGGCTGCAGGGCTTAACCTCCCTGCCCGCAGGGTCATAATAAAAGGCTACCGCAGGTACGATGCCAACTTTGGTCTTACACCCATACCAGTGCTTGAGTACAAGCAGATGGCAGGAAGAGCAGGACGACCGCGCCTTGACCCTTACGGGGAGTCAGTCCTTATCGCAAAGAACTACGATGAACTGGAAGAGCTGATGCAGCAGTATGTGCATGCAAATGTTGAAAAGATCTGGTCAAAGCTTGGAAGTGAGAATGCCCTTCGAACGCATATACTGTCAACGATAGCTACTGGTTTTGCCCAGAGTATGGATGAACTACTTGCTTTCATGGGCGGGACTTTCTACGCAACGCAGCAGGAGCCCTGGAACCTGAAGGCGGTTATTGAAAAAGTTATCGCGTTCCTTGTCGAAAAAAAGTTCGTCATAGAAACGAACGGTCTTTTCGCTACCAGGCTCGGGGAACTTGTATCCAGGTTATACATCGATCCGCTGTCTGCTTCATTGATCCTTGATGGAATGGAAAAGATCGAAGAAAAAGACATGCGGTATAACGAGCTTACCCTTCTCCATCTTGCATGCAGGACGACTGATATGCGACCCCTGTACTTGCGTTCGAACGATTATGAATGGTTAAGTGATTTCGTGATGGAACACAGCACTGAGTTCGTGCAGATACCGCCGCAGTTCAGTAAGGATTACGAATGGTTCCTGTCCGAGGTCAAGACCGCATGCGTGATGCTTGACTGGATTAACGAAATAAAAGAAGAGGATATCGTAAAGAAATTCGGCATAGGTGAGGGGGATATCCGGTCTCTTTCAGAAACTGCGCTGTGGCTTGTTCATTCCATGGCAGAACTCGGAAAAGACCAGAAACGCTCATGTGCTGGTTTTGCGCGGGAACTTGCCCAGCGCGTGGAATATGGGGCTAGCCCCGAGCTTCTTGAGCTTATCCAGATACGGGGCATCGGGCGAGTCAGGGCGCGCAAGCTTTACACCGCAGGAATAAGGGGCCTGGAAGCGCTCATGACCGCTGACCAGAATGCGATTTCACGCATAATCGGGTCAAAGACCGCAATAAAAGTCTTAAGGCAGATAGGCAGACCCCTTGAACAGAAAGAAAATATGGAAAAAGCTCAGAAAGAAGAACAGCGCCAGCTTGGAGATTTCAGGTAAACTTTAATACATGTTTAGTAATAAATAGGGTCAGTGATATATTGAATTTAAAACGGATCTTATATGGTGGATATGAGGAATTGCTTGCCAGCGAGATAAGAGGTAAGCCTATCCCATCGCATGTTGCAATAATAATGGACGGCAACAGGCGGTTTGCAATAAAACATGGTCTTTCACAGTATTACGGTCATCTAAAAGGTGCGGATTCTACGGAAAAAGTGCTTGACTGGAGCTTTGACCTGGGAATAAAACAGCTTACTGTGTATGCGTTTTCAACAGAGAACTTCGACAGGGATGATGGGGAGAAAAATTCGATTTTTGACCTGATAGGCATCAAGTTCGATAAAATATGCAGCGACGAGCGCACCCACAGGCGCAGGATGAGAGTACGGGTAATAGGAAACATAGATATTCTACCTCCCGCACTGCAATCCTCGGCAAGACATGCCCAGGATATCACAAAAAATTACGATGGTGTGTATCTTAACGTAGCGCTTGCTTATGGAGGTCGACAGGAGCTTGTGGACGCGACGCGCGCCATGGCTCGAAAGATCAAAAATGGGGAGATTTCTATTAAGGATATAACTGAAGATACTTTCTCAAAGAACATGTATCCGTCAACTGGTTCAGTCCCCAGCGTCGATCTGATCATCAGGACAGGCGGCGATGAGCGGATATCCAATTTCCTTCCCTGGCAGGCGAACGGGAATGAATGCGCGGCTTACTTCTGCGCGCCTTTCTGGCCTGAGTTTAGAAGAATTGACCTGATGCGGGCGATTCGCACTTACCAGACGCGCGAACATGAGAGGCAGAAAAATACCGTAATGAGGATAGTGAAATTGCTGAGTTATTACGGAAAGGTCGAAGTAGAGGATGTTTACAGGATCTCACAGAGATCCATCAATGTCCCTAAAAAAGAGATCGTGAAAATGATCCATGAACTTGCATACCGCAACCCGATAATATACAATATGATAAAATGGTGAAGTTATATTTCTTCTCCAGGGATAACGGTCGTGAGTTTAACGTGTTTTACTCCCCTTAAAGTCATTATCTTCTCTGGAGAGACGAACGGATTATCGATGAGAACTCATGTTCAATATCAAGCAGCGAGTTCACAAGACCTCTCTGGCTATGGTCATACACCATAGATATCGTCCCTGCCCGATCCCCTTCCACCTCGCTCATCCATGCATAGTAGCGGATATAGTTGCGTATCGCATCCCTTATCCCTTCAGAACGGGATGAGTAGCCTCTTTTTGTGATTATTTCATCGAATTTTTCAAGCAAATTCTCTGGTAAAGAAACACCTATTCGGGTCAGCTCCTGCTCCATTGATCGATCACCTGACATTTCAATATATTTTTAAACATGATATATCTTTTCATGGTTTAATATCGTTTTGCGTGTGTTTAAATGAGTTACTGTTTTCAGGGAAAAGCGGATTTATTATATTTTATCTCTTTCTCCGGCAAACACCGGCTGCCAGCGATTAATCATGAGTCAACCCCATGCCCATGTTTCTTCCTATAGCTTATCTTTATATTTACTATATAAAAAGGATGCACCCATGAGTATCGCTCCCAGCATAAGGAAAGACAATATACGATATATTGTTTTCAGTCCCGCCAGATCTAAAATAAAAACCTTAATGATGGTCAATAACAACAATCCTATTCCTATTTTTCTTACAAAGCTTAATTCATATCGGAATCCGGCTACCAATATAGCTATTGCCTCTATAGCCCATGCTGCAGAGATCAAGCCACCTTCTAACTCAAGCATGAGCAACAATGAAGTGAGAAGCACCCCGCCGATAAGGTAATATTTCCAAAATTTACGTTCATGGTCTGGTGTATCATTGTTTTTTAAGTACAAAATGGAACTGGCGTAAAAGGTTGTCATTGTTATCAGGAACACAAAAAACCTCATACTTTTGAAGAGATCATCTATATAAAATCCTAGTAATACAGTATCCATAAAGAGGATCTTGAGAATGGTTAATATCCCAACGATGTTGGCTAATACCCTTATGCGTTCATTGTAACGGAAACCTATCAGCAACAGGATGAAACCCTCTAAAGCCCAGGCAATAGTGATCCATCCCCCGCTTAATTCGAGTGAAAGTATCAATGTAGTGAGAAGTACCCCGCCGATAAAGTAATACTCCCAGGTTTTGCTTTCAGATCCTGTTTTGTTCTTGTGTTTAAAATACATTGAAGAACTGGCATAAAAGGTTATTATTGATATCATGAATGCGAAAAACCTCGTACTTTTCAAGATATTATCAATATCAAATGCCTCTAATCCTGTATCCCAAAATATGGTCTTGACAAGAACTATTATTCCAACGACCTTGGCGAAAAACCTGAGCCCGGGTGCATTATATCGGAACCCCATCATTAGCAGAACAAATCCTTCTATAGCCCATGCAAAGGTAATCATTTGATCGTTGAATTGCACTGCTATTGCTATAGTAATGAACGTCGTACACAATGTCAGATAAATAGCGAACAGCTCTTTTGCATTCTTATTCAAAGCAGCATAGGCTAAGGCAAGATAAACAACTGCCACCATTATCGTGAAAAGACCGGCGTATATCTTATAATTCGTATTAATAACCAAATAAAATAATCCATAAAAAAATATGGCATTGAGAGCTGCTATCAAAATACCATGATAAGATTCGGGTATCTTGAATAGAACGGATTGGAAGTTTTCCAGCGAAGGTGCCTCATCTGATGGTTTCCGGATGGTGTATGCCAGGGTCGTAAATATTATGAAATAGGCTGATAAAAACAAAGCATTTATTAAGAGATCTCCTGCGAGGTTGTGACCCAAAAGCCATGAAATATGGGTGACATAAACAGCTATCAATCCACCAATTGCCATATTTATCCATCCTTTTCGCTGGACTATGATCACAAGTCCAATGGTGAGTACCGTGGCATAAACAAGGGAGTATTCATTTATGTTGCTAAGGAATGGAATGATGTAACCCAAAAAGAATGCTTCTGATGCTATGACCCTTGAGCTGTATCTCAATGAGAGAAATACCGCAAAAACAATGATCAAAGCAAGCAATATCATGTCAATTTCTGCTGATATCAGTCTATACGGGTTATAGGCAGTGTATATGATCAGGTATAATACGGCAAACCCTCCGCCTGTGAGAGTTCTTGAGAGGTATTCATATTTGTTCTCATATTTTTTATTATTGAGGAATCCTCCTGCTATCAGCATAACGAGCCCTACAATAATACCGAAAATAATTTTTTCTACAGGGCTCATAAGATTCCGGTCATAAAGATATTTTATCAATAAGACCATTCCGATGAAGATCGAGATTATCCCGATGCGGCTGAACCATTTTTTACCGATGTTCTCTTCAAAACCAATTTTTTTCCCTGGAAAAAGTGGTCCTTTCTCAGCTTCAAACACGGGTTCTTTTTCCTTTTCTAATTCCAGCTCTTGCTCATCTTCAAGATATTCTTCCTCTTGTTTTTCAGGTTTTATAATAATTGTTCCAACTGCGGGTTCTACCTGTGTTTCCTCAAATTCTGAATATTTATCTAATCTACCCTCAATGGAATGAACTCGCAATTTAATATCTTTAATCTCTTCTCTTATTTTTAGAAGTTCATTGTAGATTTCGCTAGGATTGATTCCACCCATACCATTCATTTCCTGATTATTTCTATATCATATAAATGATTTTAAAACATAAATACTTTGGCAGGAATTTTCATGCCCGTCCTTGTGACGGATCGTTGGGGCGGGCTGGCGGCTGAGGCACGCGGGCACTGCTGCTATGTTTTGCGAAAAACTTAGATAACTCCAGATTTTTTAATTCTTTTTCAATGTCCGCGATCAGTCTTTCAACTTTACGAATCATTTCCCCAACGCGCTCTTTGTTCAATTCCACTATCCTGCTTTTTCGCCCATAATTCGCCTGCATCCTCAGATCATACGAACGTTCATATAATTCCATCGTATCAGGGCTAATGCTTTTATATTATACTGCTAAATTTTTTGCGCCGCCTTGATGAGGATACTGCTTCGCACTTTGGCTCAGAGGCTTACGTACGCACAGCCATCAAATCATAATGCGATCAATTTTTTTGGCTCGTTAAATATGATTCAACAGCATTTTCACATGCTACGAATAATCGATTGGAAGCGGTGAACATATCTTCTTCGTCGAAATTTCTCTTCGCAGAAGCAAACGCATTTTTAGCACGATCGAGATCTTCGATAATCTCGTTCTTTAATTCATCTTTCAATGTATTCACCTTTCAAAATTTTTCGGTTAAATATCTTAATGTAAATATCTTCCAGAACTTCCAGCATATTTCCCACGTTGAGTTTATCCATTTCACTTAATACTTTGTATTCATTTGACTTGTTTATTTTAGAAAGAGCATCTTTTCTTGATAAAGCATCCAGTCCTTCCAGTTTACATACAAGAAATGCCATGTCTTTAACTACCGAAAAAACTATTTCTTTAGTTGATTCGTGATCTTTGTTGGCGTAATTTCTCATGGCGGCATTTATTCTTTCTCTTATGAATCTGAGTTCTTTTAGATCATCAGGTGATTTCATGATCTCTCGTACATGATCTCCACCATAAACTAAAATACCGTTTATCAACGCAGTTCTGATCATTTCGTTTTTAATAAATTCATTCCTGGCTTCATTTGAGTTAAGGAAGTGAACATTTATATATTCTCCAATAAGTTCATGAATTTCATTAATACATTTTTTGATTTCTTTCTCATTGTCAATAATTACGAGCAGGTCTATATCGCTATTTTCATCATATGTTCCCGCAGCCAGAGAACCAAAAACTATTATTGCATTCGATCTGCTGCACACCTTTTCCTTAAAAAGCGAAATAGCTGAGATCCTGGTTTCTGGTAATGTTAGGAATTTATACTGGTCAAAAAGCTGTCTTATGGCAAATGTTACTGGATTCAGGGTATTGAGCCGGATAATTTTTGTGTTCCCAGCCCTTTTTATTGTAACGATATTCGATGAATAAATTCTGTTAATGGCATCCGCCCCTGCGCCTTTCCCAACATTGCTGTCTTTTATTAGATCTATTTCCTTGAATTCTTTAAGTGGATTTTTCAATAAACATGAAAGTATTTTTATAGCTGTTCTGGTGCCGAGTATTTTTTCCATCTAATAATGATCGTCTTGCATATTTAAATAAGTTCCTATTTTCAGGGAATAAAACCTGATTTAAGGGAATATTCCCTGTTTTTAGGGAAAATTGCCGCCTTCAAAGTTCTTCACCCCACCAGAAGCGGCGGACAAATGTCTCTTAGTCCGGCAAATACCGGCGCAGGACAGCGGTCTCGTCATTGTCTATACACTGGCAAACTACAGGAACATTATCATGAAACATGACCTCAAATGGTTCGTCCATCTGATAATATAAAGAACTCACCTCAAGTCTTTTATATACCATTCTATAAATATCGAGATATGAGTTCTGAACCGGAAATCGTGGATGTGGATGAAACAGGAAAAATACCCCCGCCTCATAAGATATGTGAGAAGATAGGAATACATCCGCATGATAAATTGATCCTGGGTATAAAAGACAATATGCTCACCCTGACAAAACATGAGAGAAGCGTTTTTGACCTTCAGAAAAAGAAAGTTGCTGCAGGTACCCTCAAGAAATCCCTGGTATTTGAACGCAAACTTGACAGGGCAGGCAAAAAAGATATGCCGGTGTCATAAATATTCAAACAATAAAAAATAATCTACTATATATAATTCAAAAATAATAAATTGCATAAGAGATATATTTTTAAACTATCAGATATGATTTGATATTATTGATTTATATGAAAATACAGGCAATTTACAAAGATAATTTATTAAAACCGTCTAAGAAGTTAAATCTGCATAATGGAGATAAAGTCCAGATAGAAATTACGAATGCTGTACGAAGGTCAAAAGGGATCATCCGGATAGACACTGAGTATGGTAAAGAAATAGCGGAAAGTGATGAATTATCACTATTGGAAGATTAGTTAGATGATAGACAAACTCCCTTCGAATAGCAGTATATTTATTGATTCAAACATATTTATATATCATTTTTTGGGGATTTCAGAACACTGTACGAATTTTCTAGAAAAAATAGAACTCGGAGATTCAGAAGGTTATACATCAACAGTTGTATTGTCTGAGGTTTTGCACAGGCTAATGATCGCAGAAGCTGTTGAGGTCTATGGTATTGAACCCAAGAAGGCGGTCAAATATCTCAAAAGAAATCCAGAATTGATCACTAAACTTGAAAAATGTGAAACAGCCATAAATGATATAGCTGAATTTAAAGTGAAGATCCTTACGGTAACAGTAGAATCAATATTTCAGAGCAGGAGTCTTCGAAAAGAATATAGCCTGATGACCAATGATTCGTTGAACTTGCAGGTTATGAAAAGTAATGGCTTGACTAATATCGCGACCAACGACTCTGACTTTGAGAGGGTTGACTGGCTCAAGGTCTGGAAACCATAGCATTATCTATCAGATAATTTTAACAGTTTGAATTTTTTGCGCCGCTTCGCACTTCGGCTGTGCGGCTTGCGCACGCTGGCACCGCCATTGCATTTTGCGAAAACCCACCGCCGCCTTCTATCCTTCTACCAGAGGCGGCGGGCAAATGTCTCTTTGTTCGGCAAATACCTGCGCAGGACATCGGTCTGGTCATATATCTATGGGCTGGCGCAGTGTCTATGAACGGGGCGCATCTGGATTGATAGTCACGGACTTCGCGCTGCAAGATGCGGAACTTCGGCATGTATATGCTGCCGATTACCTAAAGAGTGTGGTTTGTATAATGCATTATAAATACTTATATTTTTGGAATTGTGCATATCAGATTAGACCACTAATTTTTCGGTGCAATATCGACCGCAAAATAGCAGAGATAATTAACTGTTTAGAGATTAAGCGGCTAAACATCCCTCACGAGGCGAAAGCCGAGGAGTAAGCGGATATCTGATTTGAAACCCCTGCGACTTGCCGACCTGCAGCGTCCGTCACTGTCGTCGCCCACACTACAGCCCCGAACGACCCGAAAGGAATTATCTCCAATTTCCCATGCAGTTCCATCTGTAGGAGCCCCTAAGTAATTATTTTGATATATATCCTGAACCCATTCTTTGACATTGCCGTGTATGTCATACAAACCCCATTGATTGGGCTTTTTCTGACCAACCTCATGAGTTAACCCTGATTTAGCATCGTACCAGGCATATTCACCAAGTTTTGATTCATCATTGTCAAATGAATACCTCGTTGTTGTTCCTGCACGAGTGGCATATTCCCATTCTGCCTCGGATGGAAGACGGTTTTTATTTGTACCTTCTTTCTGATTGAGCTTCTTGATGAAATCCTGAACATCATTCCATGATACATTCTCAACAGGCATGTCATCTCCTTTGAAATTCGAGGGATTGCTCCCCATGACCTCACTCCACTGTTTCTGCGTAACCTCATACTTGCCAATATAGAATACTTTTGAGATTTTCACATGATGGACGGGATCTTCATTATCGTACCTCCCTGCTTCATTCGATGGCGAGCCCATGTCAAACTCTCCCGCAGGTATCAGCACGAATTCCATGCCGATGGAATTGGTGAGGGTTTTTTCTGGTGATTGAGTCAGTATAGGCGTAGGTGTGGTATTTGGAGTGGGTTTCATACTTTCAGGCGCATTACTTTCACCCGGCGCCAACACCCAGTATCCCAGCAGCAGCACACCAAGCACCAGCGCCACGGCTAAATATTTTATCTGTGAAATACCTGCTTTCGTTTCACTGACACTTAACTTTTCTCTATCCTTTGCTATGCGCTCTTCTTCCTGCCTTGCCTTCTGGCGTTCGCTTTCCATCCTTTCTGTATCCTCCCGCGCCTTCCTCTCCCTCAGTGCCCTCTCTTCCTGTTCTTTCTGCCTGCGCAAACGTTCCTGCTCATCTCTTTCTCGCTTTTGCGCCTCCTCCCTTTCCTTCTGCTGTACTTCATTCCCCACCCCAATATTCGCCCTCTGCACCACGCTATCCTCAATCACCACATCCCCGCCGCATGTGCCATCCAGATCGCAGAAACTCAACAAATTGCTCCTCTGTATGATCGAATCCTTGATAGTAATATTAAAAACAGGCTGAACCTTCCCCAGCCTCTCGAACTCCTTTGCAAGATTGCGCCCGATCTCAGCGAGCAGTCCCGTGATATCCCCCGGATCGTTCCCCGCAGCAAACACCTCTATGCTCTCAGTCTCTCTTCGCAGGCAGCACTTTATCACAAGGTCTTTCTTAGTCACCTTCGTCTTTCCGTAATACCACGCCTCGTATGTCTTCTCATCAGTGGTCTTGAAGGTCTTGATGTGCCTCACATCGTGCAGCAGCACAACATCCCTGCATGTCCCCAGAAGCTCTGCCGGTTCCACCCTTTTTGGGATAGTATAGACCTTGCTGTCGTGGAATGAAAGCTCTGATACGAGTTCCTTGAGCCTGCCGATATTGATATCCTGCTCTGTGCGAAATATCGGGCAGACCACTTTTATCTTCAGGGGTTCCATCTGGACCATGTCAGACCTGCCGCGGGCATCCTTATAAAAAACTCGGCAGTTGATATTGGTTCCTTCTTTGGCGCATATAAGGGGATCAAGGTATAGAGCTATGGTTCTATCTGTATTCGGATCAAGATTGCCAAGAAGTATCTTTCCTTTCTTTTCAGGATATTCAGGCTCGCAGCGGTCAAAATGAAGTATCCTGTCATCGCTCTCAAGCTCAAGAGCTGCATCCATGATGGCAAGGCTTGAAGTGTTCTTTACCGATATCTTTACACGGATGCACCCGCCGAAGAACTCGGACTCGCGGATGATTTTTGGCTTATCGGTACCTGACATGAAAACTCCAACGACCCTTACATCCTATTCCCGATCTTTTTGAGTATTTCAACAAAGGTGGGGACATCTGAGGGTTTTATTTCATCTCCTTCATGTACATGATGGGGAAAAGTCTTGATCTCAGGATGATGAGATGCATTGTCCCATCTTATTATCAGAATTTTTTCTTTGTTCTGCAAGTGATAAGAGTAATCTATCCTGTGAAGATTTGAATCAACATACTCAAAGACGTGAAGTTCTGAATCGTCGATCAACTCGACAACGAACCTGATGAAACCCCTGTCCACACCTATGAATTCCCTGACAAGTCGGAAATCTTTTACAGAAGGATTCTTATTAACAATTTTTTTTAAGAACTCGAAATAGTCCTCAATCATCCGATAGCCTCTATAAGCACTTTTTTCTCCTCTTTCAGTTCATTATAGAGTTCTGCTGATGCTTTCCATTCAAAATAGTCCATGTCATCTCCAAGTTTTCCACCAGTAAATTTCTTGTAGAATTCCTCAGTTTTCATGCCGTATTTTATCTCAAAATATTTCATGCTGGCACGAATATCGCTTAACTTCTGATTTATCTCCTCTATCTTTGATTTGAGCGTCCGGATAACAGCATTTTTAATTAAATCCTTCGAAATTCCTGTGTTCTTGATTTCAGATGCCATTTATATCACATGTCAATACGATTCTGGTCATATATTATAGAGACTCTTATTTATATGAACATATCCCCCTGAACAAATGATTATGTTCTGTTCGACAGGGATTACTTTTTTTGAGATAGCTTATCTGGAACTCTTTATTTATGGGCAAGTATGGTCCGCATGATTGACATACATGTTGAGGCATATGTTTGCATTTTTATGAACGAAATCTGCACTTTATCTCGCCGCTACCTTCATCTTCCTTACCCTTTCTGCCACCCTGTCAAAATAAAGTTTCTCTGTATCAAGAGGTCCGGGGTGCGCCTCTGGGTGGTATTGCACGCACATGATCTCAAGGTCCTTGTGCTCAAGCCCTTCAACAGTCCCGTCATTAGTATTGAGCTGGGTCACAGAAATTTCCTTCTTATCAAGGCTATTTTCATCCACAGCATAACCGTGGTTTTGAGAGGTGATATGAACGATGCCCCTTTTCAGGTCTTTCACAGGCTGGTTGGCTCCGCGGTGTCCGAACTTCATCTTGTAAGTCTCCCCGCCAAGGGCAAGGGATATTATCTGATGACCAAGGCAGATTCCGAAGATGGGAAGCTCTCCTGCCAGCTTTTTCACGACCGATATGCCATTTGTTGCCTGCTGCGGGTCGCCGGGGCCATTCGAAAGCAGAATTGCGTCGGGTTCATAGTTCATAATTTCCTTAACAGATGTCGCAGCAGGAACGACTGTTACATTGACGCCCCTTGAGGCCAGGCTCTTGATGATGTTCCTCTTTGCGCCAAAATCCATGAGAACGATATTTCCACCGTCTTCTTTGCCTTCTATCCTGTACGGCTCCCTGCACGTGACTTTACCGATAAGGTCGAGGCTTCCTATGTCCGGTTGTTCCCTCGCCAGTCTGACCGCTTCTTCTCCGTCGTCGCCGCCCACGATTATGGCAGCCTTCATGGTGCCGCGTTCCCTTGTTTTTATGGTAAGCATCCGGGTATCAATTCCCATGATACCTGATTTACCCTCATCCTTCAGGAATTCATAGATCGAGCGCGTGGATCTGTGATGTGATGGGTGGTCGCATGCTTCCCTCACCACAAGCCCTTCCGCCTTCATGCCGTCAGACTGGAAATTATCCCCGCTTACGCCATAATTGCCGATAAGAGGATACGTGAACATCAGGATCTGACCTTTATACGATGGGTCAGTCAGCGCCTCCTCGTATCCAGTGTACTGGGTTGTAAAAACAAGCTCACCCTGTACGATACCTTCCACTCCAAGGCCTTCACCTTTAACAAAAGTTCCATCTTCAAGACCAATTACTGCTTTCATTTATGCCTAAAAGGTAAAAGCAGGGTAAATATGTTGCGATGATGGAGAAATGTCAGAGTTCGGTTATGATTTTGAAAAATTTAGCCGCAGATGAACGCAGATAAGCGTACTATTAACACTTTCGGTTAATATTATCTAAACGGCGCTGGGGTTGTGACCCCAGACCCCGGTGAGGCGCCGCCTCTGGCGGGGTTTAACATGAAATCACAGGTTGCATATAATCACCACCTCCCATACTTGCCCCAAATAAAAAAAATAGTATCCACTATCGGTTTGTCTGGTCAGTATCCCTTTCAATAGACTAAACTTAATTCAGTTGTGTATGATACTCCTT
>JAHIFK010000228.1 GCA_018900975.1 Methanobacteriota archaeon | reverse complement strand
TTACAGTTCTGTGAGCAGAAAAAATGCTCTTTGTTCTTATAAACGGATTTAAACCCTGTTTTTTCATCAACCGTCTTTTTGCATATTGGATCAATTGGCATTGAAGGATAAACATGCGCTTAACAATAAAATGTTTTCCTATCACGATTCATAATCAACTGTTACCGAAGATTCCCTCACAGATGTCATGTATTTTAAAACCTCGACATGAACAGGATGAGCCTGATACGTCTTCATATCCTCCATAGAATAAAATTTCGTCACGAGCGCAAGGTCATAGGAACGCTCTGAATGAAGGATATCGATACCGACTTCAATGTTTCGTAGCTGCGGGATCTTGCATTTCATGCCAAGCAGGACATCCCTTGCTTTCTGTGCATTGTTGCGGTCGATGAGTTTAAAAAGAACTACGTGCGAGATCATAATACATCTTCAGACCTTCAACTTCTCTTCCAACTGACTAATAGGTTGCGGATAATGTCCTCTTCCCCTGAACTTCTTTGTGTATATTGCCTTTACAGGACAATGATTGAAGCATCTCCAGCACCCGTAGCATATATTCATATCAAAAACAGGCTTCGGGGAACATTCGATGGCTTCATACGGGCACAATTTCCCGCACAGCCCGCATTCGGTGCAAAGCGCCTCATCAACATATTTTTCGCCCATATCCTCGCGCGCTTTCGTGACAGAAAACGCCGGCATCAGGTAGTTTATGAAACCCGGAAATATATTTTTTCTATTCAGTTCCCCGCCAGCATGTAGGACCTGGTCTAATCCATGAATGAAATCATTGAACTTACTCATTTCTTTAACGTTTGGAGCCTGCTGGTTGCCCATGCCCCTGACTATCATGGGAGGATAGCTTTCTGGCGTATGAAGAGAATGACCTGCCATGACAAGAAAGCCCTTTTCAGTGACGAGTTTATCAAGGATCGACAGTGTCTTTCCGCTGACGAAACCGTATGTATTGAAAACGAACGCTGGCATATTATTCTGCTGCGGCAATTTTCCTATGAATGTCCGGACAATATACGGGACGCTCATGAAATTCGTGAACGCTGCAAACCCGACAACATCATATTTCTCAAGGTCAGGGATACTTCCTGCCATGATATCAAAAAGGTCGAACTCGATGTTTTTCAACTTACCTGCGATGTACCGGCAGGCTAATTCCGTATTGCCAGACCCGGAACAATAGCAGATAATGCCTTTCATAAAATGGTTTTCATTTTTGGTTCTGTCAAGTCTTCGGTTGATAAATACTTTAAAATTAGATATGTTAACCTTAAAGGCATATCAGAGGACACAACCTTCCTAATTCGGAACATTTATCTTTGCCAGGTTTTTCACAATTGAGGCAGTCTTTAGTTTTAATAAATTCTGCACGAGATATGTAATTCTTTCCATAATCGGTAAAATTATATTCATCTTCTGGGTCATCACATAAAACTCCTTCACCTATCTCTAATCCTACATCGTATAATGCCGTTCTAAATCCATCTATAAATCCTTTGAGATATTCTTTGCTTGTGTTTGTCAAGTCCTCGAATGCTTCAGAACACCCTGGACAGTAGCATGATCCTAATTCAGAACATTCATCTTTACAAGGGGTTTCACAATTAAGGCATTCTTTAGTTCCGATAAACTCTGCATGAGAAGTGTAATCATCTCCATAATCTGCCAGAGCATATCCTTCCACTGGTTCGTCGCATAAGTCTCCTCCAATTATCTCCACTCCCTCTTTAAATCCGTGTATATATCCGTCAAGGTATTCTTTACTTGTTTTTGCATTATCCATTTTCAGTTTTCTGAAGGCACCAATTTCGTTGTGGAATGATGTCTGTAACGTCTGATTACGTTCTTTGAGATATTCTTTATTTAGTTCTGTTGTTTTCTTGAGAATGTTTTCAGCACTATTTATTCTATGGAATGGTGTCAGTACCTCCCCTCTCTGCTTGTGACCGCAACCCTTACACTGGTATACCTGCCACTTTCCCTCTGTGCTAAGTTTTGTCCCAGATTTGACGAAATCTGTTCCTCCACATTTTGTGCATGCCTGTGTAGAACTCATAAATCCTCTCTATCTGTCTCTTATATGTTATATTTTTTACTTTCTACTGAGTAATTCTTTTCCCCTCAGTTTAATGCGGGAGACCTCTATATTTGGCTCTGTCAAGTATATGTTTGCTCGTAATCCCTGTCAAATGTCGTTTGCTGGGTTATCTTGTGAAATTTTAGTATTCTAATATTATTTTTGGGTTAACTGTTCTATTTTGATTCATTGGCATTAAATTAATGTCCTTATAAGTTAGGTCATCTATCTGAAATTCCTCTTTGTCATCTACAGGTATTTTTGATAATAGTTTTTTCTCTTTTGGTGATATTGCGTCAATTGTTCTTTTGTGAGCCCCAATCCTATATTGTACATCAACTGCCACCCCCTTGCCAACATTTTTAACATATAAATTAACGCCATCATCATCATTTTTCCAATAAAAATACAACCACGGCTTATCTTGATTTTTAGTGATGTTAGCTAACTGTAATGTAGCCAGTACAAGAAGCCCTGTAACAATCACAAGAAAAATTGTCGCAAATGCAGTAATCGTTCCAGAGTAAATATCTAATGTGTTTATTAGTGCAGTTAAATCCATTGTCTAGTATTATATATTGCTAAATTTTTAATATTTTTGGATTGAGTGGGCTTTAAAGTCGCACTTGTATCCTATTAACCGATAAATTGACAGAACCTCATTTTTCCACCATCAGCTTCCGCACCGGCTCAAGTATCTGGTTCATATAGTCCGAAGCCGCTGTTTTCAGGTCCATGGGGTGGAGTTTTTTCTCTGCAAAATCAGCTTCCAACGCCTCGTAACTCTGGTAATGCAGGTCGCCGCCGTACTTCTCAGGGCGCTTCACAACTATTTCAGGATAGCGCGGCGTGATGTGGTATTTGAAAAGAGCAAGCACCGGATTATCCTTTACCTCGCCTTCAACGCAGAACGCCCCTTTCATCTTCTTTTTCATATCTTCAGAGGTGTCGTCCACAGAGATGTAATTGCCCTTGCTCGATGACATCTTCTTGCCGTCAAGACCAAGGAGGATGGGAGTGTGTATGCATACCGGAGCCCTGTATCCAAGCTCAGGCAGCCCTTCCCTCGCAAGCATGTGGATCTTACGCTGGTCGATGCCGCCCACTGCCACATCAACACCAAGGTGAGCGATATCAAGTGCCTGCATCAGGGGATATATCATCTGGGATACCTTGGGGTTCTCGGCATCGCGGCTCACCTCGTCCATGCTGCGGCGCGCCCTGTTAAGCGTGGTGCTGCGCGCAAGTTTCAGAACGTCAAGCATGTAATCATGATCTAACTGGTAAGATGAGCCAAGGACAAATTTGGTCTTCTTTTCGTCAAGACCAAGGGCGATGAAGCATCTTTTGTTATAATCAGCGATCTTCCCCACTTCATCCATTGTGCCTTTTTCATTAAGATAGGCATGAACATCTGCAAGCAGTACAGTTATCTCAAATCCTGCCTGCTGGAGGTCAAGGAGCTTGTTAACGGTAAGAACGTGACCCATGTGGATCTTGCCGCTTGGTTCATAGCCCACGTAAGCGGAACATTGCCTGTCTGAATTGACAAGTGATTCAAGTTCTTCTCCTGTAACTACCTCTTCCGTATTTCTGGTGATAAGCGCTAATTTGTCCATGATCGAAGACTCCTGCTGCCTCAAAACCTGCGGTTCTATGTCAGTTAAGCACATAAACTCTGCGCATCGAAACGTTTAAACGTATAATTGATATAATTATGATGGACTGTGGTCTTGATAATGGGAGATTTCGAGTATGTGGTATTCAGGTGAAACTGTGCAAAATGTTTCTTTGCTATTTCATATTATTCTAAAATCTCAGAAATAGATATCATGTGGCAGTCAATTTTCGGAAAATTAACAAAAGGAGGAGTCAGAAAATGAACAAGGGAATTATAAATTTAATATTAGGAATAATAATCTTGACATTCGCCGGATTTCTATTTCCGGCATCGAGTGCAATTGCTGTCCATGGGACAGTATTTGAAGTGCCAGATATGGATGTCGAAAGAACATATACATACAATACAACACTTGATGTATTTGTGCCGGGAAGGGATGGAAAAGAAGCTGTATTGCACTGGGGTGAAAAAGCAGCAATAAATGGCATAGAATACTATGTATTCAATCTCTCAAAGAATGGTGGAGGCGAATTGCAGTATCTGGGGATGGATTTTCAAAATAAAAATATAAACTTGAAAAAAATTAAAGATTATTTTACACCGATTACCTTTATGGATCTCACATATGATCCAGCAACATTGATGATCAACTATCCTCTATGGGTGGGAAAGACATGGGAACGAGAACCTGTCAATTTTTCAGGAACTGTCTGGATGGGTCATCCGGTAAATATCGATGGCACAACCCGGGGTTCTGCAAAAGTGATCGGAGAAGAAGATATCATTGTTCCAGCGGGTATTGCCCATGCCCTTGTGCTTGAGACAACAATGAATTCAATAAGTATGGTGAATGGAACAGAAATGTGGATGAATAATTCGCAAAAGATATGGCTGATGGAAAACGGATTTTTTGCAAGACGCCAGCTTTATCATAGCGGAAGACTCGAGGAAGAGATCGAATTGAAGAGCCCGATAATAGCAGTCGTCGATATCAAACCTGAGACTCTGAATACAGGAAGCAAGGGAGAGATCACGGTTTTTATAGAACTTCCAAAACCATATGATATTGCCAGAATAGATATCAATTCAATAGGTTGCAATGGCGCCGGGGCTATAAAAAGCCTTTTAGAGAATGGCAAACTCAAGGTCAAGTTCAAGCGTGATGATCTGAATATAGAAAAAATGACCGGCGATAAAGCTCTATTGACATTAAATGGAAAGTTGAAAGACGGTACATTATTCGAAGGTTTTGATACGGTAAAAATTACAGGATAACGAAAATGAATTATCAGAGAAACCATAAATTTGGAGAAAAATTATGCAAACCCAAAAAATAATTACGACAGTAGTTCTATTGTTTTTTTTGACAAACCTGGGTGCAGCAGCTGCGATGGAAAGAGGAAGCCTAATAGATAAATTGTCAGAAATAGATGCCTTCCATCCGCCAGCAAGCGGCGATCCTGGAATATCGATGTACAAAGAATGGCACTACTTCAATATCATTGATGATGAGCAAAACATTTCATTCATAACAACTTTAACCCTGAATGGAAATATTTCAGACCCCGAACAGAGCGTAGCAATAGTCCTGATGAGTTACCTGACTCCGGTCAAAAAGGATCTTACCGTAAATGTATATCCTGTTACCGTTGCCGAATGGTCGAACAGGACGCCTGATCTCATGATAGCCGCTAGCAGCGTCAGACTCACTGAAAACGGGTACGAACTGCATGTTGAATCAGCAGACACCATGACGGTTTTTGATGCCATTTTCAAACCAGAAACTGAGCATCCGAATTCTGGAAGAACAAGAAAATAGTGGCCGGATTCAATGATAACGAAATACAGATCAGACAGGAAATAATGAGCACATTACCCATGATGCCTGATGCCTCGTTCCCGCTGGTCACGGTTCTGAATGCAAATTCCGGAGAAAACCGGCTGAACATTGTTTTTACCACCGAAAGGTTTACCCCGATTCCTATTGGTCTTGAAAGCGGCGGCTACCGGATCATCTGGGAATTAACTGGGGTGTATGAAGTCAGCGGTATAATTGATAGGAAACCAGTTTCTTATATAACAACGGGCTATCTGGAATATGTGGCCTGAATTTGTTAGATTAAGGGGCAAGATCACGATTTATGTGATTTTAACCCTTTAACAACTTTTTATCCACTCTCTTATTCTTTCTCTGATCTCACGGATTCCCCTATCCATTTAAGATAATCCTCTGAACCAGAGTCCAACTTAAAAGAGATAATACATGGAACTTCATAGCTGTGGAGTTGTTTTACCCTCTTTTCGATATCCTTCACTTTACCTGCCACTGTCTTTACGAGCATCACGAATTCACCTGCGTCCTCAATGTTATCCTTCCACCTGTAAATAGAAGTAATAGGGAATATATTCACACATGCGGCTAGCCGCTCCTCAACAAGTACTCTCCCGATGCTCTTTGCCTCATCCATACTGCCAGCGGTTATATATACAATTGAAAACATAACAGATATAAAAATGCGTAACTTATTAAATAGTTTACCGTGGGAGACAGCTTTTTGAGTTTAATCGATGCTTTATCAGGATTCCTTGTTAACAATTCGCTTTTCGTGTCTGTTTTCATTACCTATGCACTGCTTGTCTTGTTACTTGACAGGCGTGGGACGCTCAGTAAATATAATATAACAGTTCATTATTTTTTATTCATACCCGTTCTTATGATAAGGACCCAGAAAGGTCAATTGTTTCTTGACCGCCTGGCTGTTCATAAGAGATTCTGGCGGATGTTCGCGAACATAGGTCTTCCCGCAATGCTCATCGGCATGGTCGTAATGTTCCTGCTCTTACTGTTAATTGATTATATCATGATACAGTCCTTCCAGACCCAGACCGTACCAATTCCTGGTAAGATGAATGAGGCAAGGAATCTGTTCCTTATTCCTGGCATTAATGAATACATACCTCTCTGGTGGGGTATTATCGCACTTGTTGTAACGCTTGTGGTGCATGAATTCTCACATGCCATCCTGTGCAAGGTTGAAGGCATAAAAGTTAAATCAATGGGGTTACTGGTAGCTCTTTTTCCAATAGGTGGGTTTGCAGAACCGGATGAAGAGCAGCTTCTCGGAAAAAAGGAAGAGCCTGGAAAAGAAACGATAGAATCACAGGATCAACCTGGAAAAGAAACGATAGCAGCCCAGGAACCCAAGAAACTTGCAACAAGAAGTGAACGCGTAAGGGTCCTAACAGCAGGCGTTATGGCAAACTTTGTCACGGCGCTGATAGCATTTATACTGTTCTTTTCATTTTTGGGCTCGATCTCGCCAGTCGGGGAAGTGATGGTAACGGATGTTGTAACGGGCTCACCGGCTGAACTTGCTGGAGTAGAACCCAACATGATCCTTGTGGGGATAAATGACAAACAGATAAATAACGGCAATGATTTCCTGTCTTACGCAGAGGGGCTGGAACCGGGAACCAATATAACGCTTCAATTAATTGACAGCAAAGTGAGAAAATCAATAAGCCTCGTAACAAAAGCAGGCAATCAGACCTCACCTGGCGTCAGGATATCCAATGTTATAGCCGGCTCCCCTGCAGAAGCGGCAGGATTGAAACCGGAAATGATCCTCATAAAGGTCAATAACGCCGAGATCAAAGGAATTGATGATTTCGTCAGTTTCATGAATTCCACAAAGCCAGGACAGAAAATAGACATTCATGTACGCAGTAACAGTTCATTAAATGCCTCCATTGTGATATTCAGCAATTTTGAACTGGCAAAGCACCCACATGACTCTGAAATTACAAAAGGCTTCATGGGGATAACGTATTCCTCAGAAAGCGGAGCAGTAAGCCATTCTATCGGCATCGGGATCGGTCAGTTCCCATCTAAAGTCTTCCTTGGCATGTTGCAGAGCATACCTTCACTATTGACCGGGGTCACAGGCTGGATACTACTGTTCAGCCTGCCCATCTACGGCTTTGCAGGAGAAGGTTTTCCTGGCTTTAGCGGTCTTATTACTAATTTCTATGAACCAGTTGGTATGGCTGCGGGTCTGGGCGACGGAGTATTCTGGATACTGAACGCCATGCTGTGGATTGGCTGGATGAATTTTTACGTTGGGCTCTTTAACTGCCTGCCTGCGCTTCCTCTTGACGGCGGGCATGTATTCCGTGATGTCGTTGCAACATCGCTCTCAAGGTTGTTCGGGAACGGAGAAAAAATAGAGCGGATTTCCAATTCGATAGCAGTTATTTTCGCATTCATGATCCTTGGGTCGTTTTTGCTTGTGATCTTTGGCCCATACGCAGCGTATGGGTTTTAGTTTTTTATTTGCCGGTAACTTTCATCACAATAAGGCTTATCTCATACAGGATAACAAAAGGCACCATCAGCATGATCTGGCTGAACATGGTGGGGTCAGGGGTGACAAATGCTGCGATTATAAGCATGACGACATACGCGTGCCTTCTGTAATGGGCAAGGGTCTGCCTTGAAGCAATGCCGAGCTTTGACATCATTGTTAAAAGCAGGGGCAGTTCAAAGGAAAAACCAAATATTACCGTTGTTACCACGATAAAATAGATGAACTCATGCACTGAGAAAGTAGCATTTATTCCCATGTTCGCAGCGTCCTGATATATGTAATCCAGGAAAGTTGGCAGCAGGAAATAATACGAATAACCCGCACCCAGCAAGAATAGTATTGCGGCTGCTAACAACACGAACATCAACATAGTAATGCTGACAGGCAGAACGGTCCTGACCCTTCCCCTGACGCCCCTGTATGCATAATATAAAACAAGTGGTAATGTGATGACCAAACCGCATATCAGTGAGAGCTTGAACTCAAGCATCAGCACTTCCATCGGGGTGAGGTAAACGATCGCGGGCGTTTGGGGGGTCAGGTTACGTGAAATATTCAATAGTTCCCCGGACATCATGGTCAGGTTCTGCGCGATCGCAGAACTATTCGAGGCCAGTTTATCTGAAATGAGTGAGAGATTATTCGAGATATCAACTAACAGCCCTGCAGCGTCCGGCTTGCCGGAAAGAGAAAGACCCCAGAACATATCGTATTGTATCTTCTTAATTAATTCCCCCATGAAGGAAAAAGAAACTAATGTTCCGACGCCAAAGAGGGTAGCGATGTAAATAAGTTTTCTCCTTAATTCAGTAACTATCCCTGCAAGTCCCTCCATCGGCATTATTCACGTCCCTATCTGAAGCGGTTCTGTGATCTTCTTTAATGTTGCTATTGCAGAGAGCGCGGCAAGGTAGGATGTCCTTGGATTACCTGGCGAAGGGACGTTTTCAACCCTGCATGTGAATTTTCCGAAATCCCCCTCAACTGAGACCTCGTGTATGTTCCTTTTGGCTCCGGGGTCAACGAATATCCTCACATGCGTTTTTTCTATTCCAATACCTGCAAGGCTCAGTGAAACCGCCACGTTCACGTTTGCGGGAAAAGCCGCTATTGCCTCATCTGCGTTTCCTTCAAAGAGCAGCGTCTTTTCACGGTATGAATCAATGTTAATATTGTTTTTTTCGATAAACGGTGCGCCCTTCAATCCTTTCGGATTCTTGGTCGTGGTAAGCGTTACTTTATTTATTCCGGCAACTGCCGCGGATTTTAAGCCGTCAATGCCTGCAATGGCTCCTGATGGTATGTATATCCTGCAATGATGTGCTCTTGCTGTATCAGTAAGCCTCTCAAGAAGCCCGCTATCCCTGAAAGCTCCGGCGCTCAAGACCATAAGATCCTTCCCCATCTCCAGAATATTTACCCCGAATTCACGAACTGCCTGCGCAGAGGCGCACTCAACGATTATGTCCGCGTTTGAGATCATCTCATCTGGAGGTAAGATCGCCGGCTTATTAACAAGCGATGCCAGAAGCCCCTCACAGTTCTCAATGCTCCTGTCATGAACGGCTGAAAGCTGTGCTTTTACAATGCCCCTGTCTATTGCCCTGCATATCTCAATACCGATGGCGCCGCAACCGATTACTCCGACTTTCAACATAATGTTCCCTAATTGTTCGACAGCAGTATATAAGTAATTGAAGACAAGTATTTATTATAATTGAAGACTACTATTAATTACAGGGATAATAATGTTATTGACCGAGCTTGAACGTTTTATTGAAGAGGATACAGGCTATAACGATGTCTCAAGCGGCATAATTCCTGACTGCAAGGCGCAGGCTGAAGTTATGGCAAATGAGGACGGCGTCGTCGCAGGGCTTGCTGAAGCCACGCAGGTCTTTGAGTATTTTGATGTGCTGGCAACTACTGACCTTACAGAAGGTTCTGTCATAAAGAAAAATGACGTGCTTCTGACGCTTGATGGTGGGGCAAGGTCTATTCTCAGGGCTGAGCGGCTGGCTCTGAATTTCCTGGGAAGGATGAGCGGGATAGCTACGCTGACACGTAAATATGTAGAACTGGCAGGTGGGGTGAGGATAGCGTGCACGAGGAAAACTACACCAGGATTCCGTAAGTTTGAAAAGAAAGCCGTTTTTACCGGCGGGGGCGACCCGCACAGGTTCAATCTCTCTGATGCTGTAATGATCAAGGATAACCATCTTGCTGTGCTTGGACTTGAGAAAGCTGTGAAGACCGCTAAGAGCATGGCAAGTTTCACACAGAAAATAGAAGTTGAAGTTGAGACCGTGGATGACGCAGTCCACGCGGCTGTTCTGGGTGTGGATATAATAATGTTCGATAACATGACAACGGATAAAATCGAACAAAGTATAGTATCGATCACTGAAAAAGGACTGCGAAAAGGTATTATTCTTGAAGCGTCAGGTGGAATATCACTTGAAAATCTCGCTGAATACGCAAGCACAGGCGTTGACGTTATTTCCATAGGCGCTCTTACACATTCATCCAGATGGCTTGACATGAGCATGAGGGTCAAATGATATGAACTTCCTCATGATGTTTATCTTGATTGGCATACTCATAAGGTATATATAGCATCGCATATTATTTATTAGTAGCATGGGCAAAACGGAGAAGACCAGATGAGAGTATCTCATTTTATAGTTATAATTTTATTATTAATACCAGTTGTACAGGCTTCTGATCAGACATATTCCTTCCTGATGGAAAACAACACGGGATTGAACTTTGAGAATGGAACTTTTCTTATCGAAGTCGTGGAGATCAACCCGTCTTACTTTGTGAAGGCGAACCTGACATCATGGGGTGTATCAAAACTCTATAACCTGTGGGAGGGCGAGCCAATTACATATGACAAGGTCAAGGTAAATTCCTCTTTTATTACTTCCAAAGATGCCCGGATCACTGTTGTATTCCCGGAAGCATGGGGCTATCCTAAAACCTACAAGATCGAACCTACTGTGATCCCTATCGGGATCCCCAATCTCGTAATAACGAAATCGGCTGATAAAACCAGCATCAATCCGGGCGATGTGGCATCCTTTACCATCAAAGTAGAAAATACCGGAAATGCGACTGCATATAATCTTTCCCTTACTGAACGGCTCCCAACAGGCTTTACTACGGCTGCCGGATCAAGGTTCCCCCCATCAATACAGGATAAGATCGATGCAGGGGCATCTCTGGAATTGTACTATGCATTGAAGGCGGTAGATCCGGGTTCTTATACCCTCGAACCCACTGTAATAAATTATGGCGCAAAAACCAGCAAATCTGGGCAAATAACAATTATTGTGGCCGATGTAACACAGGAAAAGTCAAACCTGACCACTGTTATCAGCATTGATAGAACAAATGTCTATACGGATGAACTGATAAAAGCTGATGTCAGGATAACCAATACAGGTAAAGCCCATGCAAAATCTGTGCTTGTAGATGGGGCTCCGCCTCTGGGGACGACTGTGGTAGAAGGGGATTTCAGGCAGGTCTATGACGCCATTGCCCCTGGTGAAGTCAAGGAATACAGAGTGGTTTTAAAGGCGCAGGAAGAGGGTAATTATTCAATAAACCTGAGAACTGTTTACAACGATGATCCCATAGGTTCGTCTACAAATTCCGAACGGATAACCGTTACAAGAAAGGAAGGCAGCCAATTATATATTATTTTACCAATAATTTTTATTATAATGGCTGTTGTGATATTGACAATAAAAAGACATAAAGAATATTCATATTGAGGAAAAATGCTAAATATACTGGTAATTGGCGTAGGACAGTGCGGAAACAGGATACTTGATTCAATAAACAAAGAAGCTTTTGGCGGCGGTATGCTCTCTAAATATTATGGTAAGCAAAAATTCATAAGCCACGTGGAGACGATCGCTATAAATACCGCAGTCAATGACCTGAAGGAACTGAGATTCACAAAAGCAAAGGACAGGATTCATGTCCCGTACCTTCATGGCGTTGGCGCTAACAGACCGGTCGGGAAAAAATGCTTTGAAGATAACAAAGAACTGCTTCTTCGAGCCATCGAGGAACGCGGCGATTTCGATGTGGCTTTTGTAATAGCATCAGCATCAGGCGGCACTGGTTCATCATTTTTACCTATCATGATAGATGCGATGAAGGAACGATATAAATACAATATCTACGGGATCGTCGTCCTGCCGTTCCGGGAAGAGGGGTCTATCTATCTCCAGAACTCGGTCTTCTGCCTGAAAGAACTCATGAACGGGAGTTCAGATGGCAACATAATTGTGGATAACCAGTTCCTTAAGCATCTCGGGAAAGACATTAAGAGCGCTTATGACGAGATCAACAGGACTATTGCGGAGAGGTTCCTTTTCCTCCTTAAGGCACTTGACAGCGAAATGATGATGGTCACTGACCTGGGTGATTTCAAGACCGTCATGACAGGGGGATCAAAGTTTGCAACGATGGGATTTGGAGAGGGGGATAAAAACATGCCGGTCAAGGCTGTCATAAAGCACAGTCTTTCGCATGCAGGTCTTCTCTATGAGCTTGATCCGTATAAGGAAGCCACAAGAGCAATGATAATAATTGAGGGTGACAAAAAATACCTGAATATCAATGATATAACAAGCGAAGTCGAAAAACTATCAAAGGAGATAGGTCAGATATTCAAGGGTGTCCTGCTGCACCCTGGTGCGAACCCGAAAGTACTGTCATTATTGTCGATCGGAGCCTCGGCGGAACTTGAAAAACTGTTTAATATGGGTATAGAAGCCATACACATGGAACGCGATAAAAAGGATAGGATCGCAAGGCAAAACGTGAATATCGCTTCGAAACTCGAGGGTCTTGAGCCTTTGTATTAAATCGAAATGTTCATATCATTGTATGCAGTATCGT
>JAHIFK010000227.1 GCA_018900975.1 Methanobacteriota archaeon | reverse complement strand
CAGACGAATAACCGAAAGGGGGGTTTAAGGGGGGACAGCGGAATGTCCCCCCTTTTAATTAGCTGTAGCTTTGGATATTTTGTGAAATTGGTTGTAGAAAATCTTATATAACATGTCTAAAAGCGCAGCAAACCACCTACACCGTCGAGCTCGTGCAATATCGGGTTATCATCAACGAACTCGATCTTTGTGCCTTTTCGTTCAGCGAATTCGATGATCTCTTCTATCACATCGACTTCCGACACATTACCGCTGCAGTTCGGACATTTATCCGTTATATCAGAATCGACAAGCTGGCATTTCTCACATATCCAGCCTCTTTTTTTATAACCTTTGCTCAGCAGCAGTAATTCTAAACGACCGTTTTTCACCGCTTCAATTGTATCATTCAGACCATAGACAGCAAGGCCGTGCTTCAGTATCTCTTCCTTTAATCGAATTACATTATTTGAAACAGTCTCTTTTTCGTCTTTCTGGATTGCTTCCTCAGCCATTGAAATAAGGTATCTATCGGCTTCATCAAAATCCACATCGATCAAATCCAGGGTTTTGTTCTTAAGCTCGTTCGGCAGAAGATCTTTGAGCATTATCTTCGCATTGCCAGGACCGGCGATCACGATCTTGACAACATTATCTTTCGAAAATAGTTGTAACATCTCCTCTGCGACTTCCTTCAGGAAATGTTCGGTCGCGCCCACTCTCAACCTCTGGAAACGCGCCTGTGACATCCCTCCCTTCTTATGCTTCTTCATGATATCCCTGGCGATCTTGTTTTTATCCTCAATTTTGCCCGAGGAAATGACATATATCCTTGCCCTGTGGTTATCCAGAACGACCAGACTGAATGTTTCATAGTCTCCTCTCAATCTTGCAAGCGGTCTGATATACGGCGATGTATCTACGACCATCAGTTCCTCAACTTGTACCCCCAATTTGTATGCTATGAACAAATCGTGTTCGTTCGATGCGAATATCGCAAGACCTTTCTGCCCGTGCTCCTTATCATTCATGTCCAGATATTTCTCTATACTTTTCATTGTTTTATCGAAATTCCCTATCAGCTCATTGTTTCCTTTTAACACGGACCTGCATACTTTTTTTCGTTTCTCAACAAATCTCTCATTCGTTTTTTCCATGTTCATATACAGGCTAACGAACGATTCCCTGCTCCCAGGGTCATAGATTTCAGAAAGTTTCTTAATATCAGTCTTTTTCATGTCTGCAAGCATATAGCTGAGGAGGGACTTTCTGTATTTATATTTAACTTCATTATTCTGTAAGAAGGTGACCGCTCTTTTGTGAATATTTTCAATAAGTTGAAAGCGAATCAAGTTCTGGACTGCACCCTAAAAAGTGGACAGGTGGTTAAGATTATCGTGGCAAGACCTGCTGTAAGTTAAAGCATGGCAGAATTTCTTGTTCCCAAGATTTCTCAGAAAACACATAAAACAAAGAAACGCCAGATATTTATCTTAAGGCAAACATGGGTATTTATATCTAATTTATTTTGATAGCAAGTGGATGAATCTTATGAAAACTTCGTTTCAAATAGGGAGAATAATAGGTATACCGATAAAATTGCATATAACGTTCCTTCTGATCCTGCCCGTTTTTGTATGGAATTTTGCAATCAACCCTTCGCCTTTCGGTTTCAGTGATCAGGATACAACTCTACGATATGTCCTGTCGCTGGCTATGGCAGTCTCGCTTTTTGTGTGCGTAATATTGCATGAGCTTGGGCATTCTTACATCGCTAAAAAACACGGGACTAAAATCCAGAGTATAACACTTTTCCTTTTTGGCGGTGTATCGGCCTTAGAAGAGATACCAAGAGATCCGAAGACTGAATTGAAAATGGCTCTGGCAGGCCCGGGAGTCAGTTTTTTGATATCTATACTATTTATGGGTATATATTTGCTTTTTAAATCCCCTGATGATTCTTTCATCCAGATAAATGATCCGTATATGCGTCTTTTCTGGATGATATCGATCATAAATATTATGCTTGGCATCTTTAATCTCCTTCCGGCATTTCCCATGGATGGTGGCAGGGTCCTGAGAGCATGGCTTGCACAGCGGACTACTTATATCAGGGCAACGCGGGAAGCAGCGGGTATAGGTAAGATGTTCGCGATCATTATGGGGATCTTCGGATTATTCTATACCTGAACAGTTAGCTTTTTCCCCCCTACTTCCTTCAACCGTACCTTTTCAATAACTCAATTTCACATTCTATCAACCATTTTTTCCAACCAAATCCGACCGAAATGTTTATTTCTTTGTAGGGGCATTACTCCCTACATGGTTATAAAGCGAAGGAAAAAGAATGGACGGATTTACCTAGAAGAATACAAATCCGTTCGGGTGAATGGAAAAGTCAAAAGCATATTTATCAGAAGCTTGGGACCCGAAGAACCTGCAAAACCTCAAAAAGCAAAACCCAGAATCTTAAATCGTCTAAATCATGGTCAATCACATAAATCGGGAGCAGTAACTCTTTTATGGGAACTTGCGTCTCAACTTGGATTTGCACAAACCATCGATGAAATCTGCTGCAGTAGGCCGAATATAGAAGGTCCATCACCCGGAAAACTTCTCACAGCATGGGCAATTAACAGAGCCCTTGACCCCATGAGCAATACCATGTTAGAAAATTGGATCGCTACAACAGATCTACCCAGACTGATGGGAGTTAATATTGCAGAACTTGACAGATTATCGTTTCTATCAGCAATGGATTTTGTTTGTCATGAGGACAAGTCATCCGGGCAAATCTACGACTATACGCATCGAATTGACGATGCTATTTACCAGAGAACACGAAGAATGAATCCACTCAAGCCGGGTGAATCTGAAACAGTCGCCTATGATCTGACATCGGTACTATTTTTTGGGATCAGCTGCCCGCTTGCTGAACTTGGATACAACACAAAACATGCCCAGCAACTTCAGGTAAATCTGACATTGCTTGTATCAAAACACGACAAATGTCCTATTTCCCATTTTATCTATAATGGCAGCCGTTCCAGTTCTTCGACCATAAAAAATCTTGTTGTCCAACTCAAGAATACAGGTATTCAGCCAGGAACTCTCATATGGGACCGAGGAAATGTCTCGAAGGATTATGTCAAAATAGTCGAGTCGGCTGACTGGAAACTCATTTGTGGTATCCCAAAGACTTCTAACGATGTAAAAAAGATAATTGAAGATACTGATGTACCAATTAGCCCGGATTCATTTGTT
>JAHIFK010000024.1 GCA_018900975.1 Methanobacteriota archaeon | reverse complement strand
CCAATGGTTCGGGTTTGCCGTTCCATCGCGTTTTCACAGCCATGCCCTTCTCGTGTGTGAGCATACGCTGCGCATTCATGCGCGCCCTTCCTGTGGCTATGACCTCGTTCTGCGGATCAAGCACGATCACCTCATCGTCCTCTATAATGCTTGCCTCAGCCTCGTTCACTCCGGGAGCAAGCACCGAAGCGCCTTTTATTAAAAAATCAACCGCGCCCTTATCTACGACGAGCCATTTCTTCCCACCCACAAGCCGGCGCGCTCCTTCAAGCCTGGGGATGAACACCCATTCCATCCTTTCGATCTCAAAACGCAAAGCGCCCATAATCGCGCCGTCAAATACCACTTCGTCCATCCTGTCCTCGTACGGCGCCTTGTTCAGCACAACGAGCCTGCCTTCTGGAACCAGCCTGATCCCGAATTGTTTTTCTGTTGTCCTGTTGATCAGGTCGATATCATAGGGAAATGCAGGTCTGATATCGCCGGGCGGGGTTATTTCTATCTTTTTGGTGGCTGCTGTGCAGGCGCAGGTCTTACCCAGTACGGGAAGGTTGCATGAGGGGCACCAGTAAAGCAATAACTCGCCGAGGTAATGGGTCATGGGTCTTGAGTTATAACAGGAAGTATTTATATGTGGCTTTATTTGAGGATTGTATTACGTTGTAATACTACTTGGGGTATGAGGGGATGAGCATCGGGAACATCTGTATTTATCTGCAGTATATTTTAAACGAATTAATTATTGTAGATTCTCCTTCAAATATCTCTTGAAGAACCATTGCATGAAGATATTTTCATCTTTTTTTATCTGTGATCGTTCAAGAGAGCGATAATAGCCAGATCTTTTCTCATAGGGTATATTGAGCATTGGAAAATCATGTTTATATAAAACAAAGTTCATCATCAACCTGCTGATCCTTCCATTCCCGTCTGCAAACGGGTGAATGGTTACAAGTTTGAAGTGAACCAGCGCTGCGAGTTGTACTGGATGAATTTTATTTTTGTTCTTGTCATACCATTTGAAAAATTCCATGAGCAACGGATAGACTTCTGCCGGAAATGGCGGTATGAATTTGCTTCCCGCAATTGCTACCTGATGCACTCTGATAATTCCAGCTATGTCGGCTTTTGTACTTTCGAATAACTTTTTGTGGAAATACAATATGGTGTTCAGGGAGAGGTCTTTTTTGTAATTCAGCATTTCGTAGAATGCGTTTTTGTGCGCCTGCGTTTCCTTTACATCGCTTATGGGTCTAGCACCCGGTGTTATGCCTTTTTCAAGCAGGTCTGCCGTATCCCTCAGTGTAAGGGTTGAGCCTTCTATCCTGTTTGTGTCATAGGTGAACCTGATGGCGAAAGTCTCGATTTCTTTTTCCCGTGCGGAAATTGGTGTGATTTTTTCCTGCTGTAAAAATTCTGCTTTTATTTTATCGAATTTGTCAAGCCATTTTTCCTTATAAATTTCAGCCATGAACTCAGCCATGTATTCCTGTTTCAATTCTTCGATATTCGAGGGCAGGATTTTTCCAATGATTTTTTCTTTCTTGCATACTCTGCCTCCCTCGCGGTAGCTGTGCTCAATATAATAATATGTCTGATTTCCCACTGTTTTTTTTCTAATTGCAGCCATATTCTCATATTACCCCTACATATTAATTAACTTTTGTATTTTTATAAAAAATGTAGGGGTAATGGCGCCGTCATGCTTCAAGTTCCCAATTCAAAGCATTCTGCATCATAACGTTGAAGAAGTGGACTATTTGTCCGTTTGACTATATCTCCAATTCCTTCAATGTCTCAGTTATCTTAGTCTCCAATTCCAGTATTTTCATTTTAATCACTTCCGGTTGTTCATACTGGACTTCTTCGTATTCAATCTCCCTGTACTTGGAAATGCTCAAATCATAATCATTTTCCTTGATTTCCTTGAAAGGCACAAAGAAACATTTGGCTTTCCTGTCTTCGAATTTTCCTTTATCCCTGCTCTTGAATTTCTCAATAATATCAGGTATGTCACCTTTTCCATCAATGAAAGTTCTCTTATCATCGAGGCTATAACCATCAGATGCCATGCCATAGAACCAGACCTTTTCTGTCGGCTCTCCTTTGGTAAAAATAAGTACTCCTGCTGACACTCCTGCATATGGTTTGAATACTCCGGAAGGCATTGAGATTACAGCATCCAGTCTGCATTGTTCAAGCAGTTTCTTCCTGATTTGTTGATGTGCATTTGAATTACCGAATAATACCCCGTCAGGCACGATTACAGCGCATCT
>JAHIFK010000226.1 GCA_018900975.1 Methanobacteriota archaeon | reverse complement strand
TCTAAAATATCGGGTGCGTATTTCGAGATGCACGCAAATATTTTCAGTTTATCGACCTGACTCATATATTCTTCAAATCTACTTTTCAAGTACCTCAATCGATATAATTTTTCATCTGTATCCTTATAAAAAACCATGTCAGTAGGTATTAGTCCCATTGCCTCTCTGACAGAGGCTTTAGTTAGCGTTATCATCATGATTTTAACTCTGGATAACCTCTGAGATTATATCATCAATCTTTTTCCGAATAATTATATATGCATCTGCCGTTTCGTTTTTTGAGTAGATAAAGCTGTCGCTACTGGAAAATATAGTGGCGGGTGCTGATTTAGGGGATGTTTAATTTAATTTAGCTTCTGCCCGAACAATTCAACTGCCGCCTTATCATACACTCTGGCTGCTTCTTCTTCGGTGTCGAACATTCCGAGATGTTTTCGCTTTCCGTTTTGATTTATTCTTACTGGAAGTATTATTTCAAGGGGTACGATTCATCTGTGCCCTCGAAGGGCGCAGGGTTCTCTACCCCTTGACCCCAACGTCTAAAGAAGTAGTAGTAGTTTTTAAATAGAATGAAATCTTACACTTGAAGTATATGAAACAGAGTAATCGCATTATCACAAGAGAAGGCAAAAAGATTGATACGCTGCCCGCTGACCTGAGAAGGCACTACGAAGATAGCATGCACCATAACCAAGAACTTATGAAGCGGTTAGCCCATTTGTAATGGGCGCACAATTCTTCTTAACCATTCCTCTATTTCTTCTATAGTGCATTCATAATTAGCTATTTTAAGTAATGCACGGGTCATTTTTTCTTCCTCTGTATGTATATGGAGTCCTTCTTCCCTAAGAAGAATATCTGCTATCAAATGACCAGTTCTCTTATTACCATCCCAAAAGGGATGCCCTCTTCCTGTAATCAAATCCAGTGCTAAAGCTGCCATCTTAACCACATCACATTTTCGATTATTAAGCAGATGAATCAGATAATCAATAGTACTTTTGTCACGAACCCCCCTTTCACCTCCAAGCTTTTCGATAACATCATCATGAAGTATTATAATATACTCAGCAGTCAGTTCGTTCCCATCTTTATTCTCAATTCCGTTCTTACGTTCAGGGAAAGTCATAAAATGTAGTTCTTTATTTAACTGAGTATATCCAATCTTCTCTAGGAATTTAAGAAGCAACCATATAAACACATTCTCATAAATTGAGGCGTTACATCAAATGCGGGTACAATTGAGATAGTTCGATAAATTCAAACATTAAATCTGAATCTATCTCTATAGTTCGCATTATATTCATATTCTTTGTGATACGATATCAACGATATTTATATTTATCTATTTTTGTATTTATTTCATTTGTCGAGAGCGAGTCTACACAACTCTTATAAAAATACTTCTCCCGATATCAACGGTCAATTATTGTATATGAGCCAAGACGGAGCCATCAAAGCAAAATCATGAGGACTCCCCCCCGCCCTAAAGGGAGCACGGAAGCGAATGTGCGCCTACCCGCGAAGACAGCCCTTCGGTTTTTCAATAGCCTTGGTGATTAACTCAAAAGTCTCCCAAATATTGTATTACTATAGTGATACGATAGTTATATTACAATTCACGACAATATCGTTGTCAGTGTGACACCAAGATTTGAAGGTTATATAAAAAGCCCTGACGGCTTCGGTACGGGCACATATGAAGTCCTGCACCCAAAAGGTGCATCGATAGAGTTAACCAGGTCGTTATTCGAAGGCGATGTGCTGCGGATAACCTCGGTCAGGAATACGCCAGACCCGGCGCTCGAAAAGGCTCGCGGGATCAGGTTCTATGATGGGAATAAGAAGCTGTTCGATGGGTATTTGCGCGCACCGGATTACCGGCGCGGCAGCAACAAGTACAGGTCGCTTGCCACTGATGTTTACGATTGGCGGAAGGAACTTGAGGCAATGCGAAGCCTTTAGCTCGATGAAAACAAGCGGCAGACCATTGACAAAGTCCACAAGGTCAGCACGGCGCTTGTACATCTCACCCGACATCCAGAATTGCGATGCAAGGAAGAAGTCGTTATTGGATGGCTCGTTCCAATCAATTACCTGTACTTTCTCAACGGTCGTGACTTGTCTGTATTTCATGATGATCTCCGTGTTCTCTGTGACTCTGTGTACGCAAAGAAATAATAATTATACCAACATGTAATGTAACGGTCACTGTCAAACATAATATTTAACTCCCTGCCCGTTAAAATACGTCAATAGAGGAACAAATGTCCAAAGACCTTGTATTCATAACTGTGATAGGAAAAGACCAGAAAGGAATAATTGCGCGCATCTCAAATGCGGTATTCAAGCACAATATAAATATAGAAGACCTTAACCAGAAGGTCATGGAAGGTTATTTTGTGATGACCATGCTTGCTGACATGGCAGATTCAAAAGCGTCCATTGCAGACATAAAAAAAGAGTTCTCACAGATAGAGAAGCAGATGGACTTGAGGATACAGGTCCAGCATGAGAACATCTTCAAGGCAATGCACAGGGTGTAGGCAATGGAATACTCACTTGATGAGGTCATGGAAACTGTCCGCATGACCCTTTATCATAATTTTGATATCAGGACAGTGACGCTGGGCATCAATCTGAAAGACTGCATCGATCCTGACATTGAGAGCTTCAAGTCAAATG
>JAHIFK010000225.1 GCA_018900975.1 Methanobacteriota archaeon | reverse complement strand
ATTATAGTCTTGCGATATTTTCTATCTGCGAAAATCTGCGCAATCTGTGGATAAAATTTCAGATGAAAATCCGCAGATTTCACAGATTGGCGCAGATTTGTTGAACCTGATTCTTTCCTCAATGGTCATAATTTTATCGTTTGTTATGCGCAGAACTATATCTCTATTTCATATGACAATTCAGCCTTGACATGACACTAGAACACGTCCTTTGTTTTTCCATGCCTCTATCAAATTCGGATAAATCTCAATAGCTTTTTCGTATGCAACCAGAGCTTCTTCAAATCTATCCAAATCATGTAGATCAACTCCTTTATTGTACCATAAAATCGCTGATTTCGGATAAATCCCAACAGCCTCAGGTTGGTGTTCTTCTTTATCCTCTCCCTTTTTTGTCAATGTCATAAATATCCTCCCGGAGTATTTTCACAGATATATGGTAGACTGCGCCCCTTCGAGTGGACAATTAGTTAAGGTCTATATTTAAACGCAACGCTCCCTCAAAATTGACTGGAGAGGACTGGAAAGGAAAACATCGAACCTCCCATATACTCTCGCTCCCCTTCTTCAAGGAAGCTGCAAGGAACATGCGCGAATAGCCTTGCATCTTCACCCTAGAAACCACCACCGTCTTTCGCTTCCCCCCGAACGCGGCGCGCGACTGGGCGGAGCACATCGGTAACTGAAGGGGCAACTGGTTGCCCTGCATCCAGCAATCTCATTCCGATTCTATGCCCACAGATCCCCATTGAGTATGGACTCTGTCTTATCGCTGGTACTGTGGTATTTTTTCTGTATCCTGACAAGGTATCCATTCCCCGTCATTTCAGGTTCTTCAAAAACGGCGTTCACTCCCAGGAGCCTGAGGTGCTCTTCGAACTCCTGCGCCGTCTTGAGGTCCTTTACCCTTATCTGCACAGTTTCTGTAACATTCCCCCCATTCTTCTTATTCCTTATAGTCTCGATCATAGGCAGCAGGATGCTCTCACCGAACATGCGGCATCTCTCTTCCAGTTCTTCTTCAGTTTCATTCCACTCAACAGCCTGGAACGCTTCCCTGCATACCCTGGGGAAAAAAAAGTCCCTTCCATAGTCATTGTAAAACTCAAAAGCATATCTCAAATCTGCGCAGTTGCTCATCGAACTCGTGTATTTCACAGGCGTGATCACCATTTCCGGGTCTTTTATAACCACACCTTCATTCAGCGATCTCCCGAAACCTTTGATGACTCCTTCTATCTCAATATGCGCTTTCTCAACGTCATATTCCCCGAAAAGTTTCACTGAGCGAAGTCCGTATTCATCTACAAGCTCCCGCCGCTTCATGACTGGCATCGGTTTACCTGTGAGCTTCTCCCTGATATCAAATATAAAGAATTCAAGTGACTCGATATCGTAAATGGATTTAGGGACATAAGGGCTGTCAGGCCCCACCATTTCACCGCACAGCACAAGGTTGGGATGCTCAAAAAAAAAGTCCTGCCCGATGAGTTCACTGGCTTTATCAGTGGTGTAAGGACACACAAAACCGCCTCTTGTAAGCCCTGCAAGCTCATCTCCGACAAGCGCAACTCTCACATTGTAACCATTCATCTTCTCTTCCACAGCGACATTTTCGCAGGAAGAGAAATGAGAGGCAACACCGGGATAAAGCATCAGGGCACGCGGTATTTTAGGAAAACCTCGAACAATGTCAAAAGGCTCAGGGAATATGCATGTCCCTGCCTCGATCCCTGATATGGTCTTATCGAACCTGAATAAGTCCTGTTTGCCTCTTACATACTGTAATGTCTTTCTCTGTATCGCACCTGTTATCCTGTGCTCAGGAATATCAAGCAATTCAGATACTTTTTCAACATCCAGCTTCTCAAGAAGTTCCGAAGAGACATCCCGTCTCATCCTGTCTCCGTTCCATAACCTCAATCCGCCATTGACTGGTTCATCAAAGCTAGATATTTTATAATAGATCTCCTGCTGATTATGCCTACCATCTCATCCCTGAGATTCAGGACCGGAACACCGCCTATATTTTCATTCAATATCAATGAAACCACTTCAGATATGGGTGTATTTGTCCTGACTATTTTAACATTATTTGTCATAATATCAGCCACGATCAGATTGCGTATCCTCTCATCCTGATGGTTGTCGGGCACGAGGTCCCTGAAATTCATCATCGCATTCGCAACATCCCTCTCTGTGATAATACCTGCGACAATCCCGTTTTCGATCACCGGAAGTCTTCCAATATCTTTGTCAAGCATCAAACGGCGAGCATGCGCCACACGTTCTCCTGGGGTCACCGAAACTGCGTCTTTCATCAGATCTGCAGCATAACCTTTTCCTGCCCTGACATTTTTCATGAGTTCATGAGGCGTCACCCATCCGTGGATCTTTCCGCTGTCAGTCACCACAAGAATACCTCCGCTGCTGTCCATAAGGGCAACTGCATCCTTGATATCCAGATCTGGAAGAACCTTCACGAACATATTCGTTGTTGCAGCTGCAACATGCAGTGATGAAGCAGGCAGATTCGAACTCTTCCATGTACCCAGTTTGCGCGCAATGCTTCTCATGGTTATCACGCCCTGGATATCGTCACCATTCAGAACAAGGAGCCTGCGAGTTTCCTGTTTGTTCATCAGTTCCATGGCATGCGAAACGGTGTCTGATTTGTGAACCAGTATTGGCTCAACCATTATGTCTTTTACCTTCATGTTGTTTCACCTCACAATGTCAATATTGTTCTTACTATGTTTTCCCCTGTCAATATCCCCATTACCCCGTTACCTATTACGGGCACTCCATTGATCTTCTCTGTCACCATTATCCCTGCGGCAGATGTCGCCAGGTCTTCAATGTTAACGGTTATCAACGGGCTTGACATGATATCTTCTGCCACAAGCGGCACTTCCCTTATGTACCTGTTCTGTTTATTCCCTGCATGACTCTCTTTACGAGTCATCTTTATTTCTTTTTGGGGCAGGTTTCCTGTTTTGCTTTTCATTTCTGTAAAAGAAAGGTTCGAACTTGTGATTATCCCGACCGGTTTATTATTATCCTCAAGGACAACAGCCCTGTCTGATGAATTCGTATCAAGTTCGTAAAGGATATGGCTTATTGTATGATGCCTGTGAACAGTTATGGCAGGCTCTATATTCAGATCCTTTACTTTTATCTCAAGAGGCAGTTCTGAGAAATACCTTATCATGTCCCACTTTGTGACTATTCCTATAACCTCATCTTTATTGTTCACAACAGGCAACCCGCCAATATTGTTCTCGACCATAAGTTCAGCGAGCTGCCTGGGCGTTGCATCTGGGTATATCGTGATCAGGCTCTCTGTCATGACCTGCCTGATAGGTATATTATCGATTGGTCTTCGCCGCCACTGCGGTTCTGCCTGGTCAAGCCTCCGGCTGATATCTTTCTTCGTCACTATACCGATAGGCTTATTGTTCTCAATAAGTACAAGCCTTCCGATCTTGTGACGAAGCATCAGGTTCCTTGCTCTTGCTACAGTTTCGTCAGGCGATACTACGTAAACGGGCGAACTCATTATCTCTCTGATTTTCATAATTCCTCAATCTGCTATTGCCCTTACAAAGTCTCGTTCAGTTATAATCCCTTTTAATTCTCCGTCCTCAAGTACAGGAAGCGAGCCCACGTTCTTATCAAGCATCATTCCTGCTGCTTCCCCGAGATCCACATCTGACGTAGTAAAAAGCACGTCCTTTTTTATCAGGGTACGGACAGGCACTTCGAAAACCTCTCTTGCATTTCCAGTGACAAGTCGGTCAAA
Source organism: Methanobacteriota archaeon (assembly GCA_018900975.1). GTDB lineage: Archaea > Halobacteriota > Methanosarcinia > Methanosarcinales > Methanoperedenaceae > Methanoperedens. Next base: position 11,006 of record JAHIFK010000225.1, on the reverse strand, counting down.
CATTTCACCGCTTCCAAGGAAGCGCAGGATGTCGGAGGCTGTTATTATCCCGATAAGAACATTGTCCCTTATTATAGGAATCCTCCTGAACCCGTTATTCACCATTGATTTCGAAGCCATTCCTACTGTCATATCAGGCGGCGCTGTAATAACGTCTTTACTCATGTACTCACTTACGGTCTTCGCTGTCATCACTCCTGAGATCAAAAAGAGAAAATCTCTCTCAGAAACTATAGCATTTACCCTGCTGTCACTATCTATGATCGGGATGCCGCCAACGTTTTCTTTGATCATTATGTTGAGAGCATCTTTAAGTGAATCCTTTTCATTCAGGCTAATTACATTCTCTTCCATGATCTCGCTGATACTTCCGTTGATGGCTGCAAGCAGGTTTCCTTTGAACCTGTTCTTTACAATAAGGTGTCTTGAGCCTCCACCCAGGAAATCCACGATATCCATTGAGGTCACTATCCCTTTCAACCGGTTCGTACCCGCATCAGCGACAGGAATTCTCCTGAAACCTTTACTGAACATGGTTTTTACTGCGCCTATAACAGACATCGTGGGCGGGATGGTAACTACATCCTTTGAGGCGATTGTCATTATGTCACCCTGATGCTCTGATATCCGTGATTTGAAATCAAGCGGGCCCTGGTTTCTTATATACCCACCGCGTACTTCTTTTGATACTGCATTACCTGTCTGGTTTTTCATAAAACACCTTTAAATGAACGCTTTTATTATATCGTTTCTATCCACTATGCCTATAAGAGTTCCGTCGCTTACCACAGAAAGCCTTCCCACATCAAGTTTGATGAATGCCTTTATGGCATCTTTTAAAGTTGTCTGGGATGACAGGGTATAGGCGGGAGAACTCATCACTTTTTCAACAGGGGGGGACATGGTAGATTTCGTTCCGTGCTCATCTTCTCTTTCGATCCTTGCATATCCTGCTCTAATAATATTTCGTCTTGTCACCATCCCGACAAGCTGTCCGTCCTTCACAACAGGAAATCCGGAAAAGCCCGTCTCTTTCATATTCAACCACACTTTTGCAATGCTGTCTTCAGGAGAGCATGATTTTACATTTCGGGTCATTACATCCTCAATTTTCTTTCCTGGTGATCTATCTAAATCCAGGTTCCTGAAGATATCTACAGTGCTAAGTATTCCTGCCAGTGTTTTGTCCTGACCTGATCTGATCACAGGGACTCGTCCCACATCTGCATCCACCATTATTTTTGCTGCATGAAGAATATCCATGTCTGGATACACTTCAGGGGACACTGCTGTAAAACCTTCCACTGTGACATTGGATTTCGTAGAATAAATATTTAAAGCCTCCTTTTCAGAAAGCATTCCGATAACCCGTTTCTTTGAGTCAACAACAGGTAGTGTACGTTTATTATGGTCTCTTATTATTTGACGTGCATGAGTCATAAAATCGGTATCATGCAAAAAAACAGGGTCCTTTGTCATTATGTCTTCCACTTTCATAATGAATCCTCCTTTCTCATATATATTTACCACATATATCTATTTACTACACATATATTTAATTATATATGCAGTTCAACGGTACTAGATCTCTGCACAGCTTTCGCATAGCAGTTTTCCATTCACAAGCAGTAGATCATCAGCGTTATCTCCGCATTCTTCACAGATGCCCCGGTTAATTCTTTGAGGGGTTTCCATTGTAAAGATCTTTTCTCTGTGCATCTTTATAAGGTCAGAGAAAATGCTTCCCATTTCTGCTGAAACTGCTATGAGATCGATATCTGTAACAATACCTATCAGCTTGCCCTTGTCCACTACAGGCAACCTGCGAATCTTCATTTTGACCATCATATGCATTGCTTCCGTGACGCCCTCACTGGCAGATACTGTTATAAGGGGAGTTGTCATCAGTGCCCTGACTGAAATAGCGCTGGGTTTAAGATTTTTGGTTATTATCTTTCTAACAATATCGCGCTCAGTGACAATCCCTATTGGATGTTTCTTATCTGTGATTATGACACTGCCAACATCAAGCTCCAGCATTATTTGGGCTAATTCGGGAACTTCGCTATTGATATCAACAGTTGCAACATCCCTCGTCATTATATCTTTTACCGGCATCCTGAGTTCCATATGTACTTCTCCCTTTAATGTAATAATGTTCTTTGAAGTGTTTATATGTTTTGCTGGTTCGACCTTTAAGCGATTGTTCTATCAACACAATACAGGATAACTTATTTCGCTTTTTTCTTAATGATCGCAACATCTCCAAGCGTGGTTCCCCTGATAAACCCGCCCCCGCGCTGGTCCTGTGATGACACCCTTTCCATCAGTTTAATATTCAGCGCAGTCTCAAGCTTCTTTCTTATAGTATCCTCAGGCATCAGTTCCTCACGCTCGATCTTTCTAAGCAGAGTAGACTTCTCCATGATCTTTGAAGCAAGTTCTTCTATCGTTAAGCCATGCGATTCCCTTGCTCTCCTGATGATACCTGCATAATCCGACATAATCTCGTCTTCAAGTTTATCAAAGGCATCTCGTCTGGGTTTACGGGTAACGATCATTTTTTCATTGGGCATGATCTTTCTTGAGACCGGAGTCCACTTATCAGACACTTTTCCGTAGCGCGCGCACTTGCTACATAAATCCAGGACAGTTCCTTCAACAGTCGCCCTGATAGGGGCTCCCTTAATATCTACACCGCATATTTCGCATTGCATTTTTGACGAAAACTCTATATACCGTCCACGCTTAAATATCATTCGGAGACTTACATGTCTGAGACTCAGGAAAACCGGGAAATACCAATCGGAATAGGTAACGATGATTTTTCCAGATATCTGATGGACAGGATCAAGATGCTGGAGGAGAGGAACACTCTACTGAGGGAGCAGGCGAACAAAATAGAACTGGAGAAACGGTTTACTGAGAACCAGAAACTTAAGTATGAGAGAGAGATACGCCAGCTTAAGAGTGAACTCGACAGGCTTAAAATGACACCCCAGGTCGTAGGTAACGTCGTTGATGTTCTTGAAGGTAATAAAGTGGTTATCAGAAGCAGCACAGGTCCACAGTTCGTGGTTGGGGCGTCCCAGTTCATAAATAACTCTGATCTAGTTCCAGGAACAAGGGTATCCTTAAATTACCAGACCCTTGCTGTGACAAGTATCCTTCCTTCCTCTCGCGATCCATTCGTGAACGGCATGGAGATACTGGAGAAACCCGAAGCATCATATTATGAAATAGGCGGACTGGATGAACAGATACGCGAATTGAGAGAAGCTGTGGAATTGCCGCTTACAAGACCTGAGGTATTTGATCGTATAGGGATAGAACCGCCCAAAGGTGTTCTTTTATTCGGTCCGCCGGGGACAGGCAAGACACTGCTTGCAAAAGCCGTAGCAGGGCAAACAAAAGCAACATTCATAAGGATAGTGGGTTCTGAACTTGTACAGAAGTACATCGGAGAAGGCGCAAGGCTTGTACGCGACCTATTCAAGATGGCTAAGGAAAAGTCGCCAAGTATTATTTTCATTGATGAACTTGATTCCATAGGTGCAAAGCGGCTTGAATCAGCAACTTCGGGAGATAGGGAAGTCCAGCGCACGCTTATGCAGCTTCTTTCTGAAATGGACGGCTTCAATGCCAGGGGAAATGTCAGGATCATCGCTGCAACGAACAGACCGGACATACTTGACTCGGCGCTGCTTCGACCTGGACGGTTTGACAGGTTCATACAGATCCCTATGCCCAATGAGGAAGCCCGGGTTATGATCTTAAAGATACACTGCAGAAAAATGAAACTTCTTGAGGATGTTGATTTTGAAGAAATTATCTCGCTTACAGAAGGAATGAGCGGTTCTGACCTTAAAGCGATCGCCATGGAGGCAGGGATGTTTGCAGTCAGGGAAGAACGCCAGGGTGTTGGAATGGATGATTTCCTGGATGCCATTAAAAAGTTGAAAGCCTCTGGAGAAAAATCGAATTTGCATGTTGAAGGTATGTTTGCCTGATTTAAAAATGATTTTTTTATTTTTGCGATGAGGTTATGCATTTTGTCGATAAGGCCATGCATTTAAACGATGAGTTCATGCACATTATATATATGATACAGAACATAACAGGCGTAACCTATTTCTTAACGATTGTTTATCAAGTAATAAATTCCCGGAGAATTAATGGAAACTAAATCCCAATCACTTGAAAAAGTTCTTAATGACCTCAGCACAGTTGGAGGGATAGAACTTTCTGCAATAGTTTCCAGGCAGGGATTGTTGATGGTTTCAAGGGAGGGAGATGGGAAGCTTAGCAGTGAGGCTATAGCAGCATTGACTGCAACGCTGTATATGTCGGCTGAATCGACCACGATGAGGCTTATCGAGCAAAAACCCAGGACGATCATAGTCGAAACAGATGACAGGCACCTTATTACTTATGCTGCCGGACCTGATGCGCTGATAGTGGTACTGGTCGGAAAAGACGGTTATATCGGTCTTGTTTTGAACGAGTTGAAAAAAGCCGCAGAAAAAGTAAAAATGATCATTTGAAGAACTGCAATAATCGAAACAAGAAATAAAACTATATATAACCCTCAATAATATACCTGTTGATGGAATTTAAAGATTGGGCACCTATATACGAAGAAATACTCATGGATTTCGGCTGGAGAAAGGAGAAAGACGAGGAAGCTGCAAAGCTTTTATCCCGCTTGCTCGCCGGAAAATCCAGGAGTATTTCCATCATCAAGAAAAAGATCGAAGGAAAAGATGTTCTTGTATGTGGTAACGCGCTCACACTTTCCAACGACCTTGACAGGATCACTGTGGACAAATACCTGGTAATTGCAGCAGATGGCGCAACGAGTACACTTCTTGAAAAAGGCATAGTACCTGATATAGTTGTAACTGATCTTGACGGATATATCCCGGATGAGATAAAGGCGAACAGGAAAGGCGCACTTATGGTGGTGCATGCTCATGGAGATAATATGAGTCGACTTGATAATGTCAGGAATATGAGGGATGTTATCGGGACAACACAGGCAGAGCCTTTAGAAAACATCTATAACTTCGGAGGATTAAGCGATGGGGACAGATGCGTTTTCATGGCTCATGAATTTGGTGCCAGGAGCATTACTCTCGCCGGATTTGATTTCAGTGATGAAAAAGTGACTGATATCAAGAAGAAAAAGCTCAAATGGGCACGGAAGCTTATCGGTATGATACCTGGTGTCATTAATTCTTAATCGCTATACCCTGCATCCCTGCTGCTGTTGGGTGTGCCCGCGCTTGACTTTGAGTGGTCTCAATATTAAAAAATCATGCTCAACAGATGCCAGGTTATAAACCAACGTTGAAAAGATCAACATTTTTTATCACGTAAACTATATATTTAAGCAAGACAGTATTTATGATTATCATTATGAGGGATACAAATGGCATCAAAAAATAAAGTAAAAAATCCGGCCCCCGGTTCGAAAGTTATGTTCATCGGTGTGGATCTGGGTACGAATCATACGGCGATATCTACGAGCGAAGGAAAGAAGAACAGCATTTTTAGCGTCGTAGGGACGCCAAAGGATGCAGTCGCATCAAAGTTCCTTAAAAAGGAACACCTGTTTGGTGAAGAAGCGCTCACTCACAGGGTGGCCCTGAACCTGTACAAGCCCATTGAGGATGGCGTACTGAAAAACCAGCCTGAGGACATAGAAGCTGCAAAAGGATTAATTGAGCATGTTCTCAAGTCTGTGGATGGGGACAAGGATAAACAGAAATATGCCATTATAGGAGTACCTGCCAGGGCAAGTGTGCTCAGTAAGAAGATCGTAATGGATATGGCAGATGAGTTCTTTGACGGGGTGATGGTGGCAAGCGAACCATTCTGTGTGGCATACAAGCTTGGTAAACTTGAGCACACGATTATCGTTGATATAGGCGGGGGTACCACTGACCTGTGCCGGGTGCATGGCACTTTCCCGGTTTCTGACGATCAGATAAGCACTAACAAAGCAGGGAATTATATTGACAGGGAATTCGTAAGGCTCCTTCAGGACAGCTATACTGATGTAAGGGTAACGCTTGAGATGGCAAGGAAATGGAAGGAACAGCATTCATTCGTTGGAAAAATAGATAAGGAGATCATTGTTGAATTACCGGTTAATTCCTCGATCCTTAAACTCTCGGTCACAAAGGAATTGAAACATGCATGCGAATCCATTATCCCTGATATTATTTCCGGAATATCGAAACTTATATCGACTTATGAACCTGACTTCCAGGATACCCTGCGTTCCAACATCTATCTTGCAGGCGGCGGCAGTCAGATAAGGAACCTGCCGGCAGTACTCGAAATGCACCTTGAACTGATCGGAGGGGGCAAAGTTTCGATCTTCAAAGACCCGGTTTACGGCGGCGCAGATGGCGCTCTTAAGCTTGCCATGGATATGCCCAGGGAGTTCTGGCAGACAATATAAATGCAGACGGAAATCTGGGAAGATACCAAAGAAAAAATATTGGACCAGTGGCTCAAGTTCATGCTTGAGAGAGTTGGAAATAACAACCTTCCAATTCTCCTTGATCACTATGAGGATCTTGGCTGGATAAGCATGAATGTATCGGATAAGTTGATCGAACTTGCCGAATCTCACCAACAGCGCTATGTGGGGCCTTCCTGGACGCTATCTGCCGAAGAGCACCGCGTCTCCATGCTCTTTATCGAAAAGCTTCAGGGAAAGCCTGTTGAGATATCGGTTCTTTCTGCCCTTGCTCCAAAAAAGGCAAAGCTTCAGCAGATTGAAAGGGTGGCGCCCAGGGAGGGTTATATCGAGTCGCACAGGCTTGAGAAGGAGGATCTTGAGTTTGCAGTGCAGCGCCGTGAAGTTACAATAAGGAACCTGGAAGTTGAGCTTGAGAAAAAAGATGTCGAGATAAGCAAGCTCAAAGAAATTATGCAGGAACTTGAGTTTCAACTTAATGAAACCAGGGATGAGGTTAAAAATCATAGGATTTACAGGGGGATACTGGAAGAAAATATCACTTTAAAAAAGGTCGAGTTTTATAGGAAATGATAGTTTCCAGGAAATAATGTGACATTATAAATCATGTTATTTTACATTGTAATAAAAAGAAACATTTAAATAACGGTTTTTGCATATAGTATTGCAATAGATGTGACGTGCCATATAACATTTATTTGGGGACTTACTTGAAAACTATCCTGAAGAGTCATCTTTACACACCTGATTGGCTTACTTCGTATGAGAGGGACATTGCGGGTGAGATAATTCTTAGCAAGGAGCCGGGTGATGTATTGAGGGAATACAGGACTAGATATGGCATGTCTCAGGAAGAACTCGGAGAATTAATGGAGTTAAGGCGTGAATCCATTTCGCGCCTTGAGAACGGCAGCGTGACTCCGACGTTTGGTTTTATGAAGTCGTTCATCAGCGCTGTGGCACTAATCGAGGCTATCAGGGTTGAAAGAGCGCAGAATAAGGAAATAAATGTTCATTTACTTGAAAATATCGCAAGGGAGTCAGGTTTTTCGATCGAAAAACTGCCTTTCCTGCTGAAGCTTGCTGTGGAAAGTTACGATAAAAAACTCAATAAGATAAGGAAATCATTAAAGGTGAAATAATATGGCAGATGATACGGTCGTATGGCTTGAAGAAGTTGGAAAAGAAGATATAGCGATTGTAGGCGGCAAGGGCGCAAGCCTTGGGGAAATGATACACGCTGAACTCCCGGTACCTCCGGGTTTCGCGGTCACTGCCCAGGCGTTCAGGCGTTTCATTGATGAAAATAGTATAGCTGAAACCCTTTTTGGCTCACTTGAAGTGGACGTTGACAATGCTGATATCCTTCGAGATGCAGAAAAAACCGCAAAAAAGATCATTTTTACCGCAAGTATCCCTGCGGATATAGAAAAGAGCATCAAGTCAAAATACAGGGAACTGTGCAAGAGAGAAGGCGGGGAGGTTTTCGTGGCAGTGCGCTCAAGCGCTACAGCCGAGGACCTGCCCGATGCAAGCTTCGCAGGTCAGCAGGATACATTCCTCAATATAAAAGGAGAAGCCAATGTGGTCGAGGCTGTCAAGAAATGCTGGGCTTCACTCTATGGGGCAAGGGCTATTTACTACCGAGTCAAGCAGGGATTTGACCATAAAAAGGTGAACCTGTGCGCTGTGGTCCAGATGATGGTAGACGCGGAGAAAGCTGGAGTCTTGTTCTCGTCCCATCCGTCAACAGGTGAACCCCTTACTATCATCGAGGGAGCATGGGGACTGGGTGAGAGTGTTGTATCAGGTTCGGTTTCTCCGGACTATTACGTTATTGATAATAGGAATAAAAAGATCATTGAGCGCAAGATAGCCACGAAAAATATCATGCATATAAGGGACCCAAAGACAGGTAAAACAGTGGAGCTTCCCCCGCCTGATGATAAGAAAAACGCGAAGGTGCTTGATGATGATGAGATACGCAAGCTTGTTGAACTCGGAGAAATAGTAGAAGAACTCTATGGCATCCCGCAGGATGTGGAATGGGCTATTAAGGACCATGAGATATTCATGCTCCAGTCAAGGCCGATAACTACCATAAAAAAGAAAAAAGATACTAAAGAGAAAGTAGCGACATCAGCGATACTTGAAGGGCTGGGCGCTTCACCAGGGATGGCATACGGTGAGGCAAAGTTTGTGGCAGATGCAACTGATCTTGGAAAGGTGAAGGACGGGGATATTCTTGTCGCTGTCATGACCACTCCTGACATGGTGCCTGCAATGAAGCGCGCTGCGGCTATCGTGACTGATGAGGGCGGGATGACCTGCCATGCTGCGATCGTGTCGCGCGAGTTGGGCTGCCCTGCTGTTGTAGGAACGAGGAAAGCCACCAAGTTACTGACAGATGGTATGAAAATAACAGTAGACGGCGAAAAGGGGCTTGTATTTGAAGGGAAGAAAGAGGTCGCTGCGGCGCCAGCTGCACAACCGCATGCATCTGTGTCGTTCGCAAGATCAAAACCGATTACTGCAACAGAGGTGAAGGTGAATGTCTCGATCCCTGAAGCCACGGCCAGAGCCGTTGAGACACAGGCTGACGGCGTGGGGCTGCTCCGTATCGAGCACATGATACTCGGTCTTCCAAAGCACCCAAAGCAGTATATTAAAGAAGGAAAAGCTGACGAATATGTGAATGAACTTGTATCGCGCATCCAGACTGTTGTAGATGCTTTCTACCCGAAGCCTGTGTGGGTGAGGACACTTGATGCCCCCACAGATGAGTTCAGGGCGATGGAAGGGGGCGAGGGTGAGCCAATTGAACCGAATCCCATGCTTGGATTCAGGGGCATCAGGCGCGATCTTATCGATACTGAGCACTTTGAGCTTGAAGTGAGGGCTTTCAAGGAGCTTATCAAGCGCGGTTTTACAAATATGGGTATCATGATACCACTTGTGCAGCATCCTTCTGAGTTTAGAAGGGCAAAAGAGTTCATGCGTGAAAAAGGCATTGATTTTAATAAGACTGAAATCGGGATAATGGTTGAGATACCTGCCGCAGCCCTCATTATCGACCAATTCATTGCCGAAGGGCTTGACTTTGTGAGCTTTGGCACAAATGACCTCACACAGTACACGCTTGCAGTGGACAGGAACAATGAGCATGTAGCGCACCTGTATAATGAACTGCATCCAGCTATTATGAAGCTGATCGAGCATGTGATCATCGAGTGCAATAAAGCAGGGGTAAAGACCAGTATCTGCGGGCAGGCAGGCAGCAATCCGAAGGTTGTGAAGCGCTTAGTTGAACTTGGTATTACGAGTATCTCTGCGAATATTGATGCTGTCGAAGCTGTGAGGGATATGGTGGCAAGGACTGAGCTGCAGTTGCTGCTGAAGGGGGCGAGAGAGAAGAGGAGTTAAATGGAAAGGCTATCAGGGGCTGAACCAACGATTAACGATAAGATTTCCAAAAAAGAATGGAACCTACGGATTAAAAATATATGCAAGCCATGTTGGGAGTAGTTCGTAGAGACAATAATCAATGTCAAATATGTGGTAGGACATTAAAGGATAGCGACATCGAATTTGATCATATAATTCCTATTTCAAAAGGTGGTAGTTCAGAAGAGAACAACATTAGAGTTACTTGTTTAGATTGTAATCGGAATAAGTCGTGTAAAATTGTTGTTTAGCAAAGATATTTTGCAATTATTACCATACTTTTCCTTCGTTTGCCCGAATGTGTTCCCCAAAATTTCAACGTGTTATATTCCTAAACACTACCCGAAATTATTAATATCCTAAGACGACATTGAATAATTATGAAAGTGCTGAACTATCAGGTCTGCTTAAAGAAAGCCTAATGGTGCAATGGAGATTTTATGAAAAGAACCATTAAAGATATAAAAGAGATTTTAGAGAAGGCAAAATCCACCCTTCAAAAAATCTATGGAAAAAGATTAAAGGGCATTATTCTATACGGTTCCTATGCCCGTGGAGAAGCAGTTGAAGGTTCTGATATTGACCTCATTGTTCTCCTGGACAACATGGAAAATCCCGTAGAAGAATTAGAGAAATGCTCTAAACAAATTCATCAATTAGACCTCGCTTATGATACTCTAATATCTATGATTCCCTTCGATTTGAATCAATACAATACAAGAAAATTACCCATAATTATGAATGCAAAGAAAGAAGGTATCCTGATTTGAATGAAGAAATCGCTGCTTTTGGAAAGGATTTTATCAAAACAAAGATATTCCCTCAGAAAATGCGAGATTCGCTTGTTTCAGCTTTTGAGTTGAGACAGATGGGCGATTATGGCAGTCCAGGTTCGATAAGTAAAGAAAAAGCCCTAACACTTATAGAGCAGGCAAAAGAATTTATAGAAATTGTTGAGGAATATTCAAGATTGCATTAAATCTCAAATATAAATATAGGAGGTAAACAATGGAAACCCAAGTAATCAAATCAAAATTGGAAGAACTGCCTGAGGATTTAAAAAGAGAAGTCT
>JAHIFK010000224.1 GCA_018900975.1 Methanobacteriota archaeon | reverse complement strand
TTTCAGCAGGTCGTTTATCCGCTCTTCGAGGTCGCTTGTTCCGTACATCCTCCCGAAGAACCCGAGGTTCTCGGCTGCTGTGAGCTCGTGATAAAGGTATGTTTCGTGCGAGATGACGCCGATCTTTTTCCTTATCTCGATCGCGTTCTCCTGGATATCAAAACCATCGATCATGACCTTGCCGTAAGTCGGGCTCACAAGAGTGGACATTATTTTTATCAGCGTTGTCTTTCCTGCGCCATTGGGTCCGAATATCGTAAGGAATTCGCCCTGCTCTATTTTGAGGTTGATGTTACGGAGGACGATGTTGTTTCCGAATGATTTCGAGAGATTTTCGATGGATATTATATGGATTTCTCCTGAATTTGTTTAGATGGGGGGATTAGGGGTTTATATTTTTCTCTTAGGAGACCCAGATTTACAGATTTATAACTTAATTCCTGCTTTTGATGATTTTATTATAAGATAGTTGATGAATGCTGAGCAGGATACAAGCATAAATTTTGCATCCTCCAAATCCAGATTAGGCTCATCCTTTAGAGAATGACGAATTCCATCTGCATCATTTGTATAAGTATATAATTCTTTAAAAGCACGTACCAAAGGAGGATGCATCTTCATCTTTTTTCCTTTTTCTATTGTTTCTAAGGCTATTGTTAATGTTGCCTTATTATTATTCGCAATTAACTTGCAAATTGCTTCAACAGAACTTATGGACTCTTTAATAGAATTCCTATAATCGGGGGATTTTTTATCAGACAAAAGCTCTAATGCACGGTTTATATGCTGCTGAACTGGAGATATAGGTATATGCAAGGCTGCTTCTATCTCGGCGATTTCTTCATCGCTGGTTATCCGTACAATCTTCCCTCCAACAAAACGATATGTAGATAATTCCTCCTTTAGATTGGAATTACAAAAGTCAATAAATTTTTGATTAACTGGATTATTGGCGATAAATTCTATAAAATCATAAACTTCATTCCATTCGCATCCATAGAAATAACTTCTTAAATTATTATATAAATCTGGCCAATAACTAGGCATGGTATCCAAAGGTCGCTTAAAATATTCGTGCCACAATCTATCGAGCAAATTATTTATAAATGTAGGAATTTCGTAATGTAGTTCGGGAAATTGATACGTTCCTATCTGATTCCAATAACAAAATCCTACAGCATTCCATAACTTATTACGTAATTCGGCATCTATACTATTAACTTGCATAATATTTTTAACAGGCTTGATACCTTGTCGTTGAGAGAACAGTTCCATACTTTCAGATTTAAGTGGCTCTTGTTTATCAAATACCTTCCGATGCATCTTTATATCCTCTCGTCAATTAATACATGGGTCGAAATATGACAGAAGCGGATTACATAAAAGCAGAACTGGATATAATTAAACTTTTTATGAGTGGTATTTATGGATTCTCATTTTTAATAGTTTTTTGGATTATCCAATCCCCATTGGGCGAAAATACAATTCTAGGTCTCATTGCAAGTATCATATTGATCATACCTTTGAATTCTTGCAGAAAAGATTACATCAAGTTAATGATACAATTAAAAAACCTAGATTAAACTGAAAGACCTGCCTCAAACAATTTCATCAGACGTATTAACAATTATTTTATAATAGCCCATAACACCAAAATTTGGCCTTCGCTCCTTATTTCTCGCTCAGTGCTTTCGCTAAAATATACAGTCCGACAAGGATCAATCCAAGCTTGATCAATTCTTCCAGTGAACTGTCCTTAGCCGATGGCTGCTCTTTAGTGATCAAATAACGCAATTCGGTTTGTTCTTCAGGAGTTATGAAGCTAAGTCTGGATTTTCCCAGGAGGTACTCCATCCTTCCCGCATCTTGAGGCGTTAGATTCATCTAGTCGCATCCTTAAAAGCTTTTTCAGATTGCTTTAACCCTACCTGATACAGCATTTTCTTGAGCGGTTCAATTGGTTCACCGACGAAACGAGAAACAGCAAGCGTATCCATTAAAGCATTAAGGATATCCTCTCCAAACTCTGTCAGGTCATAAAATGAATGGCTATCCACACCTTCCTTTTTGGCATATTTATTTTTGATAAGTGCTCCCTTTTCAAGTATTTTCAGGTGATGGGACAGGATGCTGCTGTCTTTCCTGGGTATATCTAATTCCGTCATTATTTGAGTGAATGATAAATCACCGTTTTTTAGAAGCACAAAAAAAATAGCCAATCTAAATTTGTCATTCAAAGCTTCTACCGCTCGAATAAGCTCTGACGGCATTTCATTTGCGTACTCTTCTATTTTTTTGTTTGTGTATGTTCCCATGGTACATCCCTCAAGGTGAATCGTCACATCGAGTATATTTTAGTCTACTTGAGTATATCTATTTCTACTAAGGTAAAAGCTTATCTATCGAAACCATCTTAAAAAGGGGCTGTGGTTTTAAAGGGCGAGATGATCCAAAGAAGATTCGACGAATTCCAGAAGAGGAAAAGAGAATCTATCCTTGCTTATAAGGATAAAATTCACATCGTTATCTATGGCGCTTATAATCCGCCTTCAGATGGTAAACATTTAGGGGAAAAAGAACGGCTGTTAAAACTCCGTGATCGCTTGAGAGCGGATGGATATATAAATACCGCCATTGTTGAAGATTTTTCCGGTTCTGAAGAATCGGGTATTCCAAACCTTGAAAAGAGTTTAGGCTGCCTGGAATGGGCTGATCTTAATATCCTTGTGTTTACATGCAGAGGGAAAACAGGCAGTGTAGCGAGAGAATTGATACATGCTCTTGACGATCCAGCGATGTGTTTCAGTTCTTGAGACGAAATATTCAAAGATTCGTATCCCGCACGAACACATAGGCCTGGTAATTCAATAATCAATAACCAAAACCATTCACTTCATCTCTTTTTATCCAGTACGCGCCCGTTCGCATCTATCTCCCCTCTCTTTATGCGAGTGCTTGATATCGGTAAACCATCATCTGCAAGTACGTAGTCCACCAGAATTATTATTAATGGTATCAAGCCTTTTTCCCTGCGTATCGTGTTTATTTTCAATGCAACAGGATGTGTTTCAGGAGACACAACTATACAGTCAAAATCTTCCTTAATAGAAGGGCCGTAAGGGTCATCCAGCCTGACGATAACAGGTTCTATTCCCTGCGACCTGACAAACCCCAAAACATCTTCAAAGCGCTGGTTATAATCCGCAACATCATGGAACTTATTCCTGACCATATCGTTGGACGTTAGCCCTACAAGCAATTCACCTCTGCGGCTTAACTCAGATGCTTTTGCAAGAAGAGCCTTATGACCTGCGTGCAGCGGATCAAAAGTTCCTCCTACAGCTATTCGTGACATATTCTCTGATTGGAGAAGCAAAAGATAAGGGTATCTTTTAATATCTCTTCTGCGATTTTAGGGGCATGAATAACGAAACAATACACTGGGCAGATGTCATAGCAGAAGAGGCGCTTTCTCGGAACAAAAATCACACAGTAGCTTCGGGAATTACCCCTTCAGGCGCTATTCACATCGGCAATATGAGAGAAGTAGTAACTGCAGACGCGGTTTACAGGGCGCTAAAGGATAAAGGCGCAGATGTGCGGCTCATATATATCGCTGATACGCTTGACCCTCTCCGTAAGGTGTATCCATTTCTTTCGAAAGATTATGAGAGCCATGTGGGGAAACCCCTTTCAGATATTCCCTGCCCCTGCGGCAGCCATAAGAGTTATTCAGAACATTTCCTGCTTCCTTTTATCGAGGCACTGCATACGCTGGGAATAAAGCCTGATGTTTACAGGGCTGATGAACTCTATAAAGAAGGGAAATATGTTGAGGCGATAAAGAAAGCACTTTTAGGCAAGGACAAAATTGCAGCCATACTTTCAGAAGTGTCTGGAAGGGAACTGGAACCTGGCTGGAGTCCGTACAATGCCATCTGCACAGCATGTGGGCGGCTGAACTCGACAAAAGTTACAGGGTTTGACCCTGAAAAAGAGACTGTGGATTATGTCTGTAAATGCGGCTCAACAGGCACCGTATCCATGAAAGGCGGAGGGAAGCTCACCTGGCGCGTTGACTGGCCTGCGCGGTGGCCAATATTCGGCACGACTGTCGAACCTTTCGGAAAGGACCACGCCACTGCTGGCGGTTCATATGATACCGGAAAGCGCATAAGCCGTGAGATATATGGTTATGAGCCCCCACATCCGATAGTGTACGAATGGATCATGCTCAAAGGCAAAGGCGCAATGCATTCGTCAACAGGTCTTGCTATCTCAATAAACGATATGCTCGATATCGTACCGCCAGAAGTGCTGCGCTACCTGATAATCAGGCAGAAGCCGGAAAAGCACATTGAATTTGATCCAGGACTTGCCCTCCTTAACCTGATCGATGAGTATGATATGGTTGAAGGCGATAAACGCGCATACCAGCTTTCACAGACAGAAGGCACAAAACTATCAAATATTCCTTACAGGCACATGGTGACTGCGGTGCAGATAGCGGACAACAGGGGTTTTGATCACCTGCTTACTGTAATTGCGCGCACGAATTATGATACCTCGGATATTGAAGGCATCAGGCAGAGGGCTGACAATGCGAGGAACTGGCTAGCAAAATACGCGCCGTTGTTCGTGAAATTCAAGGTACAGGAAACGCTTCCACCGCAGGTCAAGAGCTTTACGAAAGAGCAGAAGAAGGCGCTTGTTATGTTAGCTGATGAGTTTGAGCATGGCATGAGCGGTCAGGATATCCATGACACCGTGTATAAAGTGGCACAGGAGACCGGACTTGAAGGGAAGGACGTCTTTGAAACCGTATATCTTGCACTCCTGGGGATTAAGTCAGGACCGCGCGCAGGGCATTTCCTTGCGTCGCTTGAGAAGGATTTCGTCGTTAATAGGTTCAAAGAAGCGAGCATGTAAGTGGTCTTAAGTTAAAAGATTCATTTTCTAACAATCTCGTCTATGAATATATGCGATTTCAAGGCATTTATCGTGGACTTTGACGAATTCCCGACATTCTTCTATGAGACATTGGTCAAAACTTGAAAAATCTAGTTCTCAATAATTCAGTATAGATTATAGAAGGAAATAATATCTGAGTGTTTGATGACCTAATTACTGAGAAGATTTCTCTTGCGGCAGATTGTTTATCACGCTCATCACTTCCATCTAATAATGCAATCCAGAAACCAGTATCAGCCAGAATATATTTCATTATTAAATAGCTAATCTTCCGATTCTTCCTCTTCTTCTTCTGCTGCAACACCTACTAGTGCATATCCAGCCCATGGATTTTTCTTTCTTTCTCCACTTAGGAACTTACCTCTCATTTTTCTAGCATCCCTATAAATAATATAAATTCTATCCTTATTTTGTATAGTAACATGTTTCATTAACTCTTCTCTAAGTTCCTGATAAAAATTTTCTTCGAAACTGAATTTTAGAAAAGCAACGCTATTTCCGCACTCAATAGCACCCTTTGAATCCAACCATTTGTATAATCCTTGAATATCCCCGCCTAAATCAAAATCATATACTAACCAAATTGCTTTTTCCTTCATTGCATTCATAAAATTATTCCTTGTGTAGTTGATACCATTGTTTAAATCATTCTTTACTGTCTCTTCAAAGAACTTAATTCTTTCGGATTGAGAATCAGCCGCAGGATATAGATACGCATTTATAGTTTCCTATACATTAAAAAACCCGTGCGCTGCGACTTTATTACTGAAATTATTTCTTGATCGCCCCGAGCAGCATACTTAACCCTATGATAAGTACGATCGCAGCCCATATAGAAATGGTTCCAGGCGAATAAATATTTCCTACACCCATCAGTACTCCGAGAACTCCAAGCCCGATAGTGAACCTGCTTATATTGAATTTATAAAAGTATCTCAGGAGATTCAATAAAAGAAGGATCGCGCCGCTTCCCGCATATATTAAAGCCCACATCATGGCGTTATTTATCTTATCGAGGTTTTCAAGTATCCAGCTCGCACCAATAAGTATAAAGAATAAAGCCCATGATATTTTTATCAGCTTGAGGTTGAGCATGGCTCTTGCAAGCAAAGCCCTTTCATCCATCACGACTTCAACTTTGACCATATAACTCTGAATAGGTAGTAGAAAGTTTAAGTGTTGCTAAGCCAGTCTTATCGTCTCAAGGTTCATTGGCGCCCTGGTCTCTATCTTGTACTTCCTGTATATCGAGCTTGCCAGGTCCATGCAGTTCTTATCATCGCCATGTTGCGTCAGGATATGCTCGGCGCGTGGTCTCATCCTTCTTATGTATTCCATAAGCTGCCCCCTGTCTGAGTGACCAGAGAAACCGTCGGCGGTCTCGATTCGCATATTGATCTTGATGGTCTCTGTCCTTCCGGCTCCAGTTGACATGGGGATCTCCTTCCATCCCTTCTGGATGCGCCTTCCAAGAGTACCTTCAGCCTGGTAACCTACAAATACCAGCGTGAACTTTTCCTCAGGTCCGAAGGCTTTCAGGTATTCCATGATAGGTCCGCCGTTCATCATACCTGATGTAGCCAGGACGATGCACGGCTCGCGGTTTTCGATAATCTTCTGCCGTTTTTCTTTTGAGTCCACCTGGACGAAACATTTTGAAAGGAACGGGTTCATTCCCTTATGGAAGATCTGGTTCCTGAGTTCATTGTTCAGATATTCAGGATGAGTGGTATGGATCGCTGTAGCCTCGGATATCATCCCGTCAAGATAAACAGGGACATCAGGTATTATTCCTTTTCGGATGGCTTCCTCTAATACTATCATGACTTCCTGGCTTCGTCCCACTGCAAATGTCGGGATTATGACACTTCCACCATTTTCAAGGGTCTCTTTCGCTATCTGCGTGATGTTCCGCTCAGCCTCTTTTCGCGGTGGCTGCATATCCCTTGACCCGCCGTACGTTGCTTCCATCACAAGCGTTTCAATGCGCGGGAAATCCGTGGTTGCTGGATCGAAAAGACGGGTTTTCTCGAACTTGAAATCACCCGTGAACGCTATATTGTACAATCCGTCCCCAACATGGAAATGCGCTATCGATGAACCGATGATGTGTCCGGCATTATGTAACGTGAGCTTCATGTCAGGAGCTATGTCTGTTACATCTCCGTAGTTCAATGTAATAGTATGCTTCAGCACTTCGCGGATCATCGCCGACTCATAAGGCGCCTTCCTGCCTTCTTTTGCCGCTACGTCTATGTAATCCAGTTGAAGCAGCGCCATCAGGTCGCGCGTTGGCGGGGTACAGTAAACCGGCCCTTCGTAGCCGTATTTGTATAAAAGTGGTACAAGCCCCATGTGATCAAGGTGTGCATGTGTAAGAATTACTGCATCTATCTGACTGATCGGTTGAACCTCCGGAACATAAAGGTAAGGGCTCCCGTTATCATCACTGCTCACAGCTACTCCGCAGTCGATAAGTATCCTTGTTTCAGGTGTCGATAGCAAAAAGCAGCTGCGTCCAACCTCACGGCATGCACCCAGCGTTGTCAATCTCACCCATTTATCCTTTGATGAAACGCCCCTGTGTATCTTCCTGCCGATCGTTTTCAGGATGGATTTGCGTTCATCCTTGTTAGCGCGCATGAACTGGCGGATGTTGTTCACAGTGGTTGATTTCATGGGAGGGGTTCGGACTACCTTGGGAGTCCATCCGATCTCTTTTGTGATCTCCCGCAGCGTCTCTCCGTGCCTGCCTATGACAAGACCCGGCTTCTCTGCTTCTATTACGACCTCTCCGGTGTCAACATCAAAATAATGGTTTGAGATGACTGATTCAGATGGAACTATTCTCGTAATTGCGGCAATAGCTTCTTCGGGCTGCACCAGTACTTTCGGGTCAGGTCTTACTACAAGGCGTTTTCTTAACTCCTTTGCAAGACCTTTTATCAGATCGCCGTTGTCCGCAAATTTTCTCGGCTCTTCTGTATAAATAACGAGTTCAGGTCCTTCAAAATCCACATCCGATATTGTTACATCGGGGGGAAGTTTGGCTCTTATTTTTAATTTTAATTCAGTTATTACTTCATCAACAGTCATCGTATTTTTCCTTCTAAAATTCAAAAAATAAAAATAAAATTATGTAAAAGCACTACGCATATTCTTGATATCGTTATCATCTACCTTCGTATATCCGTCTGCAGTAATTTTGATAACTTCGATACCATCACCTGATGCTGAGTCGCGCTTCATGGCATTGTGCAGCGCTCGTACTGCAAGTTCGACCCCGTCATCAATAGGCATCTTTTCAATATACCTGTCTTCAAGAACGCCGTATGCCATTGGCGAACCCGATCCTGTGGATACTGCTTTTTTCTCTTCGATTATTCCACCTATTGCATCAAGTGAATATACACTGGGTCCGTTCTTATCGAAACCTCCAACAAGAAGCTGGACATAGTATGGGTAGTATCTGTTCCCGCTCAGGATGTTGGCAAGCAGACTTACAATACCCTTAACAGTCATTGGCTCTTCCCTGCGCATTTTATAGAGCCTTGACTCCACCTGCATCCATTTTACGAGCCTCTGTGCGTCCCCTACTGAGCCGGCCGTGGTCATGGCTATCAAGTCGTCTATCTGATATACTTTCTTTGCGTCTTTGCTTGCAATGAAGTGACCCATGGTTGCTCTTCTCTCTGTTGCCAGGACCACACCTGTATCGCATACTAACCCGATCGTGGTAGTTCCTTTATATTCCATATTATCCATTTTAAATACCTCTCAAATACCTCATCAATAAAAATGAGAAAATTAGTGATACCTAATTTATTTATGGGTATTTAAACTTTTTTCCTTAGGAGTTAACTTTTTAAACACATTAGAAAATATAGGTACATGCGTTTCGATCTTCACATACATTCGAATTACTCGACCGATAGCAGTCTTGAAGTGGATGATATACTGAAGCGGGCAGTCAGTAAGGGGCTTGACGGCATTGCAATTTGCGACCACAACACGGTTGAGGGGAGTTTGCGTGCGATAGAGCGCACGAAAGAGTTGAACCTTCCCCTGCTTGTGATCCCGGGCATTGAGATATCTACTTCAGATGGACACCTTATCGTGCTCGGGATAAGAGAAAATATCCAGCCTGGCCTTCCGGTATTAGAGACTATCAATATCGCCCGGCAAAAAGGTGGAGTTGTGATCGCCCCGCATCCTTTCAAGAAAGATAGCATCGGATTTGCAGCAAAGGACGCTGACGCCATAGAGACCTTTAATTCAAGATGCGTATTCGGTGAGAACGAAAAAGCAAGACATATGGCTTCTGTGCTTGGAAAACCCGAAGTGGGCGGCAGCGACTCCCACCTGCTTTCGACCATAGGGCTCGGGTTTACAGATATAGACACGCATATCGGCGAAAGCCAGGCGCTTGAATCCATACGCAATGGAAAAACAAGGTCAGGCGGGAAGGTCATTCCCCCCAATATTATTATGATCCATGCAATACGGGCGCTGGTACGGAGAATGCGCAGACGTGCCAGAGCACTCCATAGCAAGATTTTTCATAGTGGGGCATAAGATTAGGTGTACATGACTGATTACGACGTTATTGTTATAGGAGGGGGCATAAGCGGTCTCATGTCCGCTCTTGCGCTTTCAAAGCACGGGAAAAGCGTTCTCGTTCTGGAAAAGAACGGCTCGGTAGGGGGCAACTGCAACAGCTATATGGTGGATGGCTTCCAGGTGGACACGGGCCCACATGCAATAACGCACCTAAAGGTTGGACCGCTGCGGCGTTTGATGGATGAATATTTCACATATGTTCCGGTATTTTTAGACTATGGTACTTACTATGTGAGGACAGAGAAAGGTCTTACAAAAATTCCCTCAAATATCCAGGATTTTGTGACCTTTGATGTCCTTCCCAGAAAAGACAGGCTGCTGCTCTCACAGGCGCTCACAAAGGCGCTCACTTTGAACGCTTTTGGGATGCTTGACGTCAACCAGTCAGTATATGATTTCCTGCCGAAAGGCCTTTCAAAAGATACACTGGATTTTGTGGACGCTATCGCCCCATTCCTTTCAGGGAAATCCATGAAAGAAACTTCCGTGAACCGTGTTCTTTACGGCAGCAGCTTTGTGAGGGACAGCGTTTCAGAGGATATCTTTAAAGACGAAACCGTGGAAAATAATAATTCTTATACGGCAATGCTGTCAGATATGTTGTCAAAATACCAGTTGACCTCACGTCTGTCAACGCTGGGCAGGCTTGCCACGAACAAGGTGGCGTACGCCCAGGCATACCCGCGAGGAGGGCTTAAATCATTTCTTAATTCGGTTCTATATTCGATGCCTGCGAATGTCAGTATTAAGACAGGTGAACGTGTGAGCGAGATAATCACCCTTAACGGGGAAACAACAGGTGTTGCCACTGATACTGATTCTTATACCGCGGATGCAGTTGTTTACTCAGGTTTTGTAAAAACCCTTCCATCCCTTGTTCCGCTGCCATCCGATTTCAAAGAGAATGTCTCCCGCATCGAGCAGACATTGAGCCTTACGATATGGCATGGCTTGAGCGAAAAAATGAAGGAATTCGATTATATCGGCTCAGAGGTCTGGTTCAAGAACGGTGCGTACTGGGCAATGCCGATCAGCAATTACGATCCTGGTATTGCGCCAAAAGGCAAGCAGTTAGTCGGGTTCACCTTCATTATTGACGACAAAAAGAACATAGAAAGCGAAAAGAAGCGCGCGCTTGAGATAATAATTAATGCTGTCCCAGAAATAGAGAACAAAATCGAGATGACCCATTACCAGGTTACAATACCAGAAAAAGCCGCAGTAACGATCAATGGATATTTTGCAGGTCAGCGCTCACCGATAGCGAACCTCTATCTTGTTGGAACAGATACGGATAACCGAAGCATGGGGGTCACAAGGGCAGGGTATTCTATTCTCGAACTCCTTAAGGTCATGAAAGAGGATAAGAACCTTTGAGCCTTTTATTTATTTTTCCTGTTCTTCAAATAATCCGAAAAACCTGAACTCATGACAAAAACTATCCCGGAGGTAAAGACCAGAAAGCCAAGAAGTTTTGGATTTGAATAGTTGTCTTTTAAGATAAGTAAAACCCCTGCATGCAGCACCAACAGCCCCAGGCTGAATGAAATGATCTCTTTATATTTTGGGTAAATAACAAAAAATACTATGCCTGCAATCCATGTCCCAAAACCAAAGTATTCAAAAGAAATATAGCTTATATCGGGGTCGGTAATCCTGAAGTACAGTCCTGCTATGAGAAATACGGCACCGAGCAGCCCTGTGAAAATCATTTTTTTGTTCATATCTATCCTATCCTGCCCTTTTAAGACGTTCATTAAGTTAATCTTTCCTATATCCCTGAATATTTGCTATTTCCTTGAATATGGAACTTATTAATACTTTGCAGGCATTCAAGAAATCAAACTTATATGAAAATGATGATCGGAGCCTCGTCCTTTGCTTCACCGCTGCCAGAGCTGGAAAAAGAGGTTGATAGCATCGAACTTTACATCCCGAAGCTAAGGCTTTACAACGGGGGTAAATTAATGAAAGAACGCGTGGATGAACTGCACGACCTTCTTTCCACAGGCAGGGCGCTTACTACAATGCATGCCCCGTACTTTGGGGAATTACCCAATTACCCGAAAGAGCTCATTGTGGATACTTCGCATATGGGTTCCATTCAATTTAGGCTCATGGGGGAGAGCATTAGCCTTGCCTCTGAATTCGGATGCAGCGTCCTTACGGTGCATCCTGGAAAGATATCAGGCGACAGGGAAAAGAGCTTCAGTCGCATGGTAGAAAACCTCAAAAAACTTTCATTTGAAGCTGAAAACCACGGTATTATCCTGGGTCTTGAGAACAAGGAAGGAACAGACCCCACGAACCTGTGCTGCACAGTTGATGAGCACCTGCGTGCGATAAGGGAAGTGAACTCGCCCTCCCTGAAAGCCACTTTCGACATCGGCCACGCCAACCTCACGTGCAGCGGCAATATGGGAAAATTGCGGTATTTTGTAAGAGAATTGAACGGCAATGTGGCACATGTTCATGTGCACGATAATAATGGTGTGCTGGCTGAGAGTTACTATGGCGATATGCACGGCGCGCCCGGGGAAGGGAATATCGATTTCTCGGTTTTGAGGGAACTGGAATTTAAAGGCGTTTTCAACCTTGAGGTATTCTCGATGGATGCAGTGCGCGCGGGGAAGAGCTTGCTTTCGGATCTGAGCAAACATCCCAAACCTGACAAGGCAGTGCACCCAAAACAATCGCCAGAATGAAGACATTCATGCTTGATATTAAAAATCAGATTTCATTTCTTAACAAGGTGGAAAAGCCCCATATTCTTGAGCGCTTCTGCCATGTCAGTTTCAGTTGGGGTCATGATCTCCATAAATTCAGACATGGATTTATCAGAATCTTCGGATTCATCCTTTATCAGATAGGTCATCCCCTGCTTTTTCATGTTTTCCCCGATTGCCTCTTTACTTCCCTTAACCCGGTTCATTAATTTATCAGCCTCAGGGGTATCTTCACGACGTGCCCCTTCGAATTTACGGAAAAGCCTTTCATTTTCCATTTGTTCTCTTATTTCAGCCTCATCAATGACGATTTTTAACACGCGGAGATATCTTATAAAATCATCAATATCAGTTTTATTCGGATGAGGAAACTTGTTGAGGAACAATTTTATTTCAACCTTCACCTTTTTTTTGGCGAATGAATCTTTGGCATGCAAAACCTTATCAGCGATTCTTTGTTCAATTGTTTTGGCATCCCCGCCGCACTTCTTTGAAAGGTATTTTGAATAATCCTGAATATCATCTTCAGTTTGAAGGGTATTTTTCTCAAGATAAGCTTCAATTTCTCTTTCAATCCCTTCATCTAATTTTGTTTCAGGCACGACCTTATTTTCCACAAGTATTTTTTTCTCGCCTAACTCCATTAATTTATCTCTTGTTTTCTTTGCTATACCAGGTCCTACCCGTGGAACCATTGATATTTCAAGGTGTTCCAAAAAAGGAATAAGCTTGCTATTATCCAATGTTTCAATATCAGCATTTATACTCTTGCAGGCTTCAAAAACTATAGATTTTGCGTTTGCATTACCTATATTTGGTGCCAATAAAAGAATGGCTTTATCTGCAAGATCGCTAGGCATATTTATCGTCCTTTTTTGAGAATCCTTATAATAAATTAACTAATCTTATACTATATAAAAATGATCATTAGTATAGTAATGATGAGTTTTAGGGATTATTTATATATAAAAAATTTAATTTTGTAGTTATATAAAATTATTATATAGAATTATCGAGCCCATACATAGCGATCTTATTCAGTTCCTTCGCCCTATCCTCCGTCTTCCCCTCATAGAATATCCTTACCTTGGGTTCTGTGCCGCTTGCCCTAACAAGGAACCATCCATCCTCATAATCCACGCGAACTCCGTCCATATCAGTTAAACGTTCATAATCCTGTGGTATCTCCTTTTTCAGCCTGTCCAGTACAGCCCCAGGTTTTTTTCCATCAGGCAGCACTTTTGCATCCTTTATCTGGTAATATCTCGGATACGAAGCCACAAGTTCGGAAAGGCTCAGTCCTTCATTCGAGAGTATACCTGCCATCACTCCTGCCAGCATCGGACCTTCACGGCTCCATTCAAGGAGCACCGAACCATGCTCCTCAAGTCCCACCTGCGCGCCGCACATGAGTTTTGCCTGCGCAAGATACTCCCGCAGGTGCAAAAATCTAAATTATCCTTTTTCATTATCATTCTTTTTCAGGGTTTTTGAGTCGGTGGAACAAAGAAGAACTTTGTTATGAAATCCTCTCTCTGTGTATTACGATGTGGAAACTCTGTTTCAATCTGAATATCCCGGTTGCCAGATAACTTCTTATCAAATGGGAAAAGTATATGTGGTACATTATGATATTCTGACTTGGAAAACTGTTCATTCCACACATCTTTATTATTATCATTCTCGTCTAAATTGAATAGAGTGAAAAGCTTTTGGCTAAGTTTATACAATACACGTCCATCGACACGATATGTAGATACTAGCTTTAAATTTTTCGCCTTATCACTATCGATTTTTACTTGTAAATAAGGTTGTTTATCTGGATCGAGATGATTTTCATTAAAATCCAGCGCCTTATTTATCGTATTGCAGGGATCTTTATCGTTTGGAATGTCAACGAAAATCTTACCCAATGGAGTAACAACATAAATCTCATCTGAATTGTCGATTAAAACTTGCTTGAAGCCTAGATGACCTTGTCCCCTAGCGAGTGGCACCGGACAATTAGGTGATGTTGAAGTATTCAATCGAATCCAATTTCCCGTAATAAGCCCAATGAAAACAGCACCTCCAGGTGCTTTGCGGAGACGTTCAAGTGCATCATTTGTTTCCAATCCTGTAATACCTGAATATATTGGCAGTGGTGCTCCTGGGAGGAGCTTGCACTCAACTGCCAGTTTAGAGTAGCGATTGTTGGGATTAATCCTACCTGTCTCAATGAGTGTTTCAATTCCCGGTAGATTGTTAGTAATAATTTCAAGATTACTGAGCCACGGTTCTTTATTCTCATAAATGCGCACAGTTTCTCGCCCTAATCTTTCGAAAAATGGAAAGAGAGTAGTGCCTGCATCGACAATTAGATATACCTTTCCTTTTTCTGCATGGAATTTACATCTTTTTAATAATAATGGAACAAAATTCTCCGCTATATGCTCTTTCTCGTCACGAAAATGCCCCATTCTTTCACCAAATAAGGTTTGTGCACGGGGTTTAAGTTTCGCTTGTTCAAGTGCAGAAACAGCCCAATCAACATTCTCCTTTAATTGCATCGCAATCTTGTCACCAATTTTTTCTGTAACCCCAGCCAGATTGGTCGTTTGACGATCGAGCCACTCATCGCGTTTTTCACGTTCCTTCGTATTCTCTTCAAATTGTTTCAGCAGTAATTCATTTTCTTTCTCTTGCTGCTTCAGTTGATCCTCGTGCTTTAATTTCTGGAATTTTAGTTCTTGTTGATGTATTCTATTACTTTCATAAAGATGTATAGCAAAAACAATTACAGCCAGCAATCCAAGATATATCTCAGGCGATACTGCCATTATTAACCCCAATTATTTCTTCAGGAAGATTTCTATGCCTTTGCATTTTATTATCTAAACTACTTAACATATTTACTCCTTATTTGATCTTTATCCAGAATATTCCGCGTTGATTCATTCATATTTATTCTCATGATGACATGCAGTCGGTAATCCTTATTGCTATAGTTGAATGTTGATTATTCTACAAATTGCAAACATTTCATTTCTTCTCCGGTAATGCAAGAGGAATCCTTGCATATATTGGAAAATGGTCAGACCCTTTTGCGTGTGAATCGACACTATTATTGCGTATTCCATCCTCTGTAATGCGATGATCCAATGATATGAATTTAGGACCTACAAAAATGTAATCGAGAGTTAAGGTGGCAGGGTTCCCAACTCCTTTAGCTTTTGTTCCACTTCCTTTGATAGGAACAACATCCATGAAATTCATTTCTTTCTTTATATACTCGTACTCCTTAGACTCTGGTGTAAAATTGAAATCTCCTGCTAATATCCATAGAGGTTCTTCTCTTTCGATGGTCTCCCCATCTGCAGGTTGACGCTTATTGTCACGCTCTGGATAATGTTTTTGTCTCCATATATTATATTGAGACACAATATCAAGAAAGATGACATCTAGTTGGTTCTGACGAATTCTTGAAGCTTCATGGTCTTTTATAGGAATACCTTCACGTTCCCCCGTCAGTGTCGTCAAATGGAGATTTACGACGAAAATATCTAATGGCTTTTTCTCTTTACGTTCTGGATTGAATATGAAATGTGCCACCAGTGCAGCCCTTGGTTCAGTATCACGGTTGCCAAAATAGAGACCTGACCTGAGATAGACTTGTTCTACATGACTTACTCCCCCTGGTATATATGTATTAAGTTTGCCTTTTTCCTCTTTTACTTTTAAAACAATAGGTTCATCGTCATTGATTTTCAGCGTCACTTTTTTACCATTACGCGTTATATTGACACATTTTTTCTTGGTATAAATTGTAATTCTTTTCCCATTATTTAAAATTCTTAACTTTTCGTATTTGTTTTCCTTGCCATTATCTCTCTTCACTGTGAGTTCATCGGCTTCTTTGTTAATTTCAAGAAATGTGAACTTCGTTCCTTTCGTATAAATATTTAGCTTGCCATTTTCATTTTTTGCTTCTAGATCATAAATTCGGGCGTCACTGATTTTTAGTATCGCATTTTCTTTTTTTTCATCAAGTAATATTTCAATTGTTTTTTCTTTAATTGATGAAATGTTTTTGCCATCCTTATCCACCCGTTTACCAAAAACATCTGTGTGAAACTTTGTTTCAGTTCCATCTACACTATCTTCCTTGAATGAACACTTTTCATCCCAGATTACGATGGCGTTGTCGTTAATTTTCTTAATTTTTTTTTGTTTTGCCCAATTCACATTGCAATTCTGTATTAAAAATTCTATTAGTCTTTTTTTTTCAATAGGATTGTCTGGAATTTCATCCCAGTTAAATAAATATTTTCCATTAGAAATGCTGATGTTATTGCCATCATTGCTTTTCTCAATTTTACATTCTTTTGCCCAAGTCACATTACAATTTTGTATTAAAAATTCCACGAGTCTTTGATTTTCAATAGGGTTTTCTGGAATTTCATCCCAGTTAAATAAATACACATTACTCATCAGATCATTTCCAAAAGCATTCTTAAGCAAATTTAGAAGTACACCGCTATCGTCTTCTGAGACACCATCCCAGTTAAAAGAACTTGAACATAATAAATCCCAAAAGTGAAAATGCGGCATATCATCTCTAAATAACATTGCATTCCCTTGAGCAAAATAATGATCTAGAGGCCAATCACCACTGCGCTTCACTTTATTCCACTTGTCCTTAGCCGATAGTAATTCTGTGTCAATCAACGTAAAAGGGTAGTAACTGTAGCCAACAATATCGTCTATCAAATTAATTGCCGTTTCTTTCGTTTCTCCATAGCGCACAATCTCTTGAAGTGTAACAACATGAGGATGGTCATATCGTTCAATAAGTCTTTTAAGTTCGTTGTTAAGCAAATCACGTGTTATTTCGCGCTTATCTTCTGTCTCCTCGAGATACTTAGCGCCGCCAATGTTCCAATTAAGAATTGTCAATTCCATTCTCAATACCTCCCGCTTAGTCATTTGAACAATTCATATCCTTTAGATATTATATTTATTTTTTTGTCTTTGTATCCCTTAATAGAAAGTTCATCTTTTATTTCTTGTATACTTATAGGCTCAGGCGAAGATATGTGAGTTCCACCTCCACCTACGCCAAGAGGAAAAGCTATGCTACCTTTTGCCTCTACAATGTTCCAATTTATATCTTTGAAATTCATTTATTCATACCTCCAAGGGTAGATTGATCAATTCATGTCCTTTTGCTTTTATGTTGAAAGGAATTTCTCGATATATACCCTGAAGATCTTTCCGTACCAAATGCAAAGATTCAGGATCAGGAGAGAAAACAAAAACACCTCCACCTCCACCAGCCCCAAGTGGAAAAGCTGTACATCCTTTTGTCTCCGCCCGTCCCAATATTTCCTGCGATCCTTTATCCATATAATCTGGACAAAGTTCAGTACGGATTTCACGATATTTCTGTATAGATTCAAGTACTTGATTCCATTTCCTCAATCTCAAACCCTCACGGAATTGATGGGCAATTTCAGGTTTCTTCATATGTAATTTATATCCCTCCGGAGTTTGCAATTTCTCTCGCCATATTGAATTGACCTGCGTACTTGGACGAGGATTCCCGGAGTGAAATATTGCCATCCGTTGTTCAAGTATTTTGAAATCCTTTGGTACTATCAATTCGGTGCGTATCGACTCCCCGAATCCAGTTTCAGGTCTACCTGGGATTCCCCATGGGAACCATATATAATCAGTGACGCCACCGAAAACAGTATTTGATTGCTCTTGTGTTCCGGTGATACTTACTCCAAGATCTTGTTCAATAAGAGATGCCATAGAAATCAATTGAGTTACACTTAAGGGTCTGCCTGCTAATTCATTTGCGAGAATGCATACTCCTGTTGTTGCAGTTGCGGAACCACCCAAACCTGCCGATTGTGTGCCTGCATGAAGATTGCGCAGGACAAACATTACTCCTGTTAAATCAAAGAGATCAAGGATTTTAAGGAGCCAATTATTTTTATTTGGAATTATTTCACCAGGTTTTCCAATAACTTTGGTTCCATATTCTATAGATTGAACTCCTATTAGTTCAGAGTCAAAAGGATGAGCTTCTACTCTTGTTCCTGTGTCTATAGTAATTCCCACAGTTCTTGGAAGTTTACGAGTCCATTCCATTGTCAGATCCGCTCGGATATCCTTAGGCATGTGAGGTAGACGCCAAAGTGCTTGTTGAAATTCGCGAAGATCTAGACTGGAGCCAGGCCCATCTATTCTATTATAAGCAATGACAGCGGGTAATTTCTGTTTTTTTAATGCTTCCTCTAAAGAATCATGAAGTTGAAAAGACATTTTTCTCCTCCAATTGCAGGCTGATTACTCAAATCATATTCTCGATATTTGTATTCCTCAATATAATAATATGAATAATTTTTCTTGACCATAGTTACCACGTCCAAACCTCCAATTATAAGATTCTAAATTAATTAAATGATTCTCAATATAATTAAACTTCATATCAATATATATTTCTTTCGTTTTTATCTTGTAATCAACCAATATTTTTTGCGGTTATTCATAAAGATCGATTTAATTATTTTAGAGCTGACTCTAATCCGTCCATCGCAATCTTGATTAATTCCTGTGCCCTTTTCTCATTATTCCCTTCTGAAAAGACCCTGACTTTTGGCTCAGTACCGCTGGCCCTCACAAGGAACCAGCCGTCCGGGTAATCCACTCTCAGACCATCCATATCCGTGGCTTTCTCATAATCCAACGGGATTTTGGTTTTCAACCTCTCAAGTATTTTATCTATATTCGTACCTTCTGGCAGCGTCTTTGCACCTTTTATCTGGTGATATTTGGGATAAGAAGCCACAACCTCTGAAAAGGTCATTTTTTCTTTCGACAGTATCCCCGCCATTATTCCAGCGAGCATTGGTCCCTCGCGGCTCCATTCGATAACTACTGAACCATGCTCCTCAAGCCCTACCTGCGCGCCGCACATGAGTTTTGCCTGCGCAAGATACGGTTCACCCACAGGCGTATATATAACTTGTGCGCCCAGGCGCTCTGAAACGTCTTTGATGAGGTTGGAGAACGCTATTGTCACAGCAATTAACTTTTTCTTATCTCTGCACTGCCGCAGCACATGGTCTGCGATTATCGCTGCGCTGACGTCTCCCTGGACGAATTTACCATTCTCATCGATGAACGCGGTCCTGTCGCCGTCGCCATCGTGCGCCACACCCATGTCAGCTTTTTCGGATATAACAAGCTTCTTGAGCTTTTCCAGGTTCGTATCCGTGGGCTCGGGATTCCTCTCCCTGAACATGCCGTCGTATTTGCAGTTGAACCGCACAACTTCATACCCCAGCCGTTCAAGGATTTCCGGAGTCACCGTGGAAGCAGAGCCGCCGCCGCCGTCCACAACGATTTTCATCGGTTTTGCTGGAAATAGCTTCTGAACATACTGGATTATGTGGGCCCTGTAACGGTCGCTCGCTTTGCTGTCTGTTAGCTTTTTTCCTTTATTTACCCCTGCCTTAATATCGCCGAAATAAATAGTCTCTATCGCAAGATCTTCTTCAGGAGAGAATCCCCTTCCGCTTTTGCTCAAACACTTTATGCCATTGTACTCAGGGGGGTTGTGCGATGCTGTTATCATTACGCCTGCGTCTGCCTGTCGCGCAATTTCAAGCGAAAGCGTGTTAGGGGTTATTATGCCGAGAGTCAGCGCATTGCACCCATGTTCAGTTATGCCCTCGATGAGCGCTTCCTCAAGCATATCAGAGGAGATGCGCGGGTCTTTTCCAATAGCAATGGTCTTTCCTTCACCCAGATAAAGCGCCAGCGACGCGCCTACCCGTTTTACTTTATCAGTGCCAAACCCTTCATTCACTATGCCGCGAAAGCCAAATGTACCGAAGAGTTTTTTCATTATACGCATCTTTTTATAATCATCGAATTTTTTTATGAACTTTTCGCAGGGCATATTGACAGAATATGCATTTGTTGTATTAAAATTAACTTCCACTAATAAGAACCAGGGCGCAAAGTTAATATAAGTCTAAAGACTTATAATACATGATTATAAGGCCATAACATTATATTTGTTGATATTATGAACGAAGGAAAAATCTATGCAGTCCTGACCGGGGATCTGATCGGTTATTCGAGATTTAAGCCGAAAGACCGTGAAAAAGTCCTCTGGATACTGACAGCCGCTTTCGGGAAGCTTCCGCACGACATGATAGCTTCAAAGTTCCATATTTTCAGGGGCGACAGC
Source organism: Methanobacteriota archaeon (assembly GCA_018900975.1). Lineage (GTDB taxonomy): Archaea > Halobacteriota > Methanosarcinia > Methanosarcinales > Methanoperedenaceae > Methanoperedens. The sequence goes on along the minus strand of JAHIFK010000224.1, from coordinate 5,025 downwards.
TTTCAGGGAGTATTATCCATGCCGGATGAAGCGCTGCTGGCTGCACTTATCATTCGTTCGGGTCTGATATCGGGTTTCAGTGGAAAAAGCCATCGCATAGACACGAGGATCGCCATAGGACTTGGGACTATCGACAGCCTGGGAAAAAGGGCAGGAGAGGGGGACGGAGAGGCTTTCCGGAACTCGGGGAAGGGACTTGACAGCATGAAAAAAGGCGATCATAATATAACAGCGCTCACACCCTGGAAGGAACTCAACAATGAACTGCGCGCTGAATGCGCGTTGCTTGATGCACTGATCATGCGGTGGAGCAAGGAGCAGGCTGAGGCTGTCATGTATCATATCATGGGCCAAACGCAGGAAGAGATAGCAAGGTCACTGAATATCAGCCAGCCCGCCGTTTTCCAGCGCCTGAAGACAGGCGGTATGAGGGCGGTTCAGGAATTCCTGCAAAGGTACAGGGAAACTATTAAATATAATACTGGAAACTTATAAATACTAAAAATAAGGAAGGAGGCTTATAATGATTGAACAGATGGATATCTCATTGCTCATTCGGCTGGTGATAGCTCACCTGCTTACTGATTTCGCATTCCAGAGCGATAAGTGGGTGCAAATGAGGAGGAAAGATGGCTGGCGCTCTAAACATCTCTATTTACACGGCGCAATAGCGGGAGTTCTTGCATATTTGTTCTCAGGATTATGGGGTGTGCTCTGGCTTCCTGTGGCGGTCGCTGTAACGCATATTCTAATTGATGGAATAAAATCAAGATATGAAAATGATCTCAAGAGCTTCTTTGCAGATCAGTTCGGACATTTAGCAGTTCTTCTTGTAATATGGATACTTGTAATAGCGCCTGATACTGAAGACATAGCGTCTCTGGGACAGTTCTTTTTGCCCGGGACAAAGTTCTGGGTCATCGCCGCGGCTTATCTTGTTATAATCTGGCCGAGCAGTGTTCTGATAAACAGGATAACTGAGAAATGGAGGAGGGACATCAGTGAAAAAGAAGGTGCTGATAAAGATAAAAGCCTTGAGAAAGCAGGTACATGGATAGGGTGGCTTGAGCGCTTTTTGATCCTTACCTTTATTCTACTCCAGCAGTACGCAGCCATTGGCTTCCTTGTTGCGGCAAAGTCGATATTCAGGTTCAGCGAATCCAGGAAAGTTGGGGAATATGTGCTGATAGGGACGCTGCTGAGCTTTGTTATTGCGGTGATAGTGGGGCTTGCTGCGGGGGCGCTGCTGGGAGTGTGATCAAAGACTCTGGATTATTATGAAATTTCATTTCCTGTTAATTCACGAACTTTAAGTAATTGAAATGCCTAACACATTAATAATGGAGTGAACTTGTATCTATGAACCTTAAGAAATCAGGATTTTCCACGCGGGCTATTCATAGTGGTGAAAAAAGCTCTGAGAATGGACCGATGATAACCCCTATCTACCAGACCGCGCCTTTTACATTCAAAGACGCAGCCCACGGGGCAAGGCTGATGAGCGGAAAGGAAAAAGGTTATGTCTATTCCCGCGGTCTGAATCCCACCACAGAGGTTTTTGAGGAAAAGATAGCCGACCTTGAAGGCGGCGAGGCTGCGTTGTCGCAGGCGTCGGGAATGGCGGCTATAAGCGCTGCCATCCTTACATCAGTAAAGGCAGGCGACCATATCATTACAGATGAAGTATTATATGGGGGGACATACGACCTTTTCGTCGACCTGGCAAAATTCGGGGTAAAAGTCAGTTTTGTAGATACCTCTGAACTTAACAGCGTTGAGAATGCCATACTTCCGCAAACAAAGCTTGTGTTCCTGGAAACTCCGGCAAATCCCACGATGAAACTAACAGATATAAAAGCGGTGTCAGATATTGCCCATGAGAAAGGGGCGCAGGTGGTGGTGGACAACACTTATATGACACCTTATTTCCAGCAGCCGCTCTCGCTGGGCGCTGACGTTGTAGTGCACAGCGCCACAAAATACCTGAATGGTCACGGTGACACGATAGGCGGGGTTATAGTGGGTTCTTCTGAGTTCATCAGCGCTGCAAGGCACACGGCAAAGAACATTGGAGGAGCATTAAGTCCCTTTAATGCATGGCTTATCACCCGGGGGATGAAGACCCTTGCTGTCAGGATGGATAAGCATAATTCAAATGCCCTGGAGGTTGCCAGATTCCTGGAAGGACATGACAGGGTAGCTCGTGTGATATATCCTGGACTTTCGAACTTCCCGCAGAAAGTCCTTGCTGGAAAGCAGATGAAGGGCAATGGGGGCATGATAGCCCTGGTTCTCAAAAAAACAAGTGATGTACCCTTATTCCTGAATGCCCTGAAGCTGTGTACCCTGGCAGTGAGTCTTGGTGAGACAGCGACCCTGGTCCAGCATCCAGCCACAATGACCCATGCGGTGATACCAGTTGAGAAAAGGTTAAGATACGGTATCGTGGACGAACTTGTTCGAATATCCGTAGGGCTTGAGGATGCGGATGATATAATATCAGATGTTGATAAGGCTCTTGAACCATAGCGTCTAAAAGATTGTTCACAAATTACACTTATCAAGCCTGATAAGCAATTGGTTTATATATTATACAAAACAGATTCCAGATAGTTGATAATTATGCCAGAAACTATGACACAAAATAAGATGGTCATAAGCTTCGATGCATTTAATAATTTAAAAAAATTAAAAGATGAACTGGAAGCTCTGATCGAAACCATTGAAGTAATGAATGATGTTACTCTTATGAAAGGAATAAAACGCTCCAGAAATGATGTAAAAGCAGGCAGAATACATGAGATAAGAAGTGCTGACGAGCTTGATGAAATCTGGACATGAAACTGATTTACACTGAAGAATTCAAAGGGGATTTAAAGAAGATAAGGGATAAAAAAATCCAGACCCGGATAAAGAAGATTGTCCAGAAGATCCTCGATAACCCCGAAATTGGAAAGCCGTTGGGATACGAACTTTTTCCTCTTAGAAGTGTTAAAATCCCGCCTTTTCGGGTTCTATATGAGTTCAAGGGCGATATTATTATTCTGCATAAGTTCGAACATAGAAAGAAAGTTTACAGGTGATACATCCTCTTTATATCGAAATTATTAACCCCAGATGAAGGCATCCCAGAGCCGCGAATATCTCAACCATAGCGTTCAACCCCATGTATTATATGAACAGATGATCCGGTTATAGTTAAGAACTGAATGTTTTGAACTTATCATTTAATTGAATTTAACCTCCGTAGCCATATATATGTGCATTATGATTATCATCATGACTAACGGAACATTTAAATAGATTATCATTATAATGATATAGTAAGATGGCTGGACCGCGATCAGAGTTTGCGGACATCACTCTAACAAGGAGATGAATAATGGCGAAAATAATGCACGTTCAGACGGTTCTCGTGGTGGAAGACCTTGAGGCTCTTAAACATAAGACTGGAGAGGTAGCCACCAAAGATGCTCTCGCCAAGGCAGTCTATCATTACCTCGAATGCGAATATACGCAGGTTGAGGATATGTGGGCTAAAAAGCTCGAAAAAGTAGTAAGACGAAAACAAGAGGAAAGTTAATCGGAGGAAACCTATATGAGAATATTTAGTAAAAATGAAGAGGCAGTATCGCCTGTCATTGGCGTTATCCTGATGGTCGCGATCACTGTCATATTGGCAGCAGTCATTGCTGCATTCGTGTTCGGTCTGGGCGGGTCGCAGCAGGCTGCACCGACAGCGAGTATTGTGGCATCGAATAACCCTGATACATCCGGAGCTGATATGAAGATACAGCACAAAGGCGGAGATCTGCTCAAAGGTGGAGATTGGAAGGTATCCCTTGTCAAGGCAGGAGATGCACCCAATTATATTACATCAGAGAAAATGAATGATTTCGGAGTAGGAAACCAGATAGTCACATTGAATAAGACAGATGTGTCTCCAGGTGCAAATTATATAAATCTAACAAACAGCACGATCAAATTTGTCGATGTTGATGGCGTTTTTGTTGCGGCCCCCGCAGTCGCTGCCTTAGCAAGTGCCCAAAAGTATGATGTAAAACTGGTACACATCCCATCAAACGCCATGTTGCTTGATCAGGTTGTAGAGGTGAGGTAAAATTACCTAATGCCCTCTTTTAATTTTTTCAGAGGGCATCTTTATTTATTTAATCTTTCCGAGCAATAACAGGAATATCATGAAAGATGAAACTGCAGTTTCTCCGGTCATAGGAGTTATCCTGATGGTTGCAATCACCGTCATTTTAGCGGCAGTCATTGCAGTATTTGGATTTGGTTTCGGTAGTAGCATGAATCAAAAAGGACCGACTGCGGTTATTACATTAGGCAATATTCCAGAAACTATTGGAATTGTCGATATGAAGTTAACCCATAAAGCTGGGGATAGATTGATAGCAGGAGACTGGAAACTATCCATAGTTGAAGCTGGAAGTCCACCCATGTATATAACTGCAAGTTCTGATTTTAGTGTTGGGGACCAGATAATAACAACCAATCTGACTGATAGCGCTGGCACAGTAAGTGTAACCAATAGAGATGTCACTGTGAATGGAATAGCAACTACTTTAAACCCTGATACCAAATACGATGTAAAAATAATTGTATATCCTTACAAGACAATGACGACTGATGCTATTGTTATGGTAAGATAAATCATTCGAACTTATTTTCATCGGTCATCGGTTAAGGAATTTAACATGCTTGCTCTGTACAGTCATTTCGATAGTTATTAATTTTCCATGTTTTTCAGGTTTGGTTTGAACCGAGAACACGGATGATGCAGATAAACTGAAACCTCAGTTTACACGGAATAGGGCATGCTTTGCATGCCCTTCTTTTAGTTTTTTGACGGATTTTCACGGATCCGTGCGCATTTTTGAAAAAACGCTACCCTATACCGAATATATAATTATAGCATCGAAAAGATAAAAAGGAAGATGTATTATCCTTCTTTTGCCGGGAAGAAGCTTAAAATTTAGTTTCTTTCCAGAATTTTAACTCATC
>JAHIFK010000223.1 GCA_018900975.1 Methanobacteriota archaeon | reverse complement strand
AGAAGGATATGTTGCACCCTCATATCATCAGGAATGTGTCCTGAAACAGCCCACAGATCAGGTTTCGTTTCCCATTTCGAGTCAAATACTGCCTTAAAATAGGAACTATCGTGTGCATATCTCAAAACCGATACATCATTTATAAAGACTTACACAGATTTAATATACTTCAGTATCAGGAAAGCCAGCATCGTACCTCATCCTCAAAACAAGGTATTCATTGATGCATATCAACCGCTTAACTTACCACAAACTCCCCCTTTCCAAAACTTGTTCGATCACCCATACCCCTTAAAATCTCTGCCATTGCAAGCGCATTAAAGAATTCCGGAACAGCATCGGTCACCTGGTATCTAAATCGTGTGCCTCTTGATATAACACTCTTTGGCGATTCGAATTTAGGTTTTCCTGTTTTTACTTTCAGGTCAAGAAAACTTAAATTGACCAGAAGTTCGACTGGTTTTTCAATATGCGTTATTTTCGGATCTTTATACTGCGCAAAATCAGGATCAAAGAACTTTGCCGCGTTTTTTGCATCTCTTACAATATCCTCACCTGATAGCGGGAAGTTGCTGATGGTATCTGAGAAAAGATGAATCCACATTTTTCCATCTTCATCCCTTACTATCTGGGAAATGATCTTTGCTCTCTTTTTGATATCATCCATCGTAATGAGCAGGATTGTTAATTTCTTGAGGATGACCTTACCCATTCCTTTTGAGTTTCGCTTGCCGAGATACAAACCATTGTCCTCAACATATTTCAGGGCTGAGATAAATTCTGCCAGGTATTCTTCGTTGAGCTTTTCCTCTTCGGCGTTTTTTGCTTTCATGTTGAAGATCGCTTCGAACCTGAACCTGTTTTTGCTTGAGACAACATCGGTCGTGTACATATTCTTGACAGTTCCTCCACTGCCAAGCGATATTCCAGCCATTGGCTGTCTAATTGCGGGATATTTATCAATATGCAGGCATTCACTGCATTCGTAAACCACCTGTCTTATGCCTTTATCCAATTTAACGACAGGAATAAAAGTGCCGTCATGATGTTTTATCAGGGCGTCCTTGAAATAGATAACAGGATGTCCATTCTCAAGAGTGTCTGCGATTTTGCTTTTCATTTCAAGAAAAAGGTATCCGAATGCACCTCTTAGATTCTGTCCTAACGGATACATATCGCTTTCTTTTATCTGTGATCCCCTTTCAGTATAGGTATTATTTGTGGCTATATGCAGCTCTGACTGGTTTTCAAGTTCTCCCTGTATTTTAAAAGCCAGAGGCTTCATTTCATGCTCACCAGCTTCTTAGCTTCCGCTGCCCCTTGTTCTTTATAGTTTGCCCATTTAATCTTTTTTGCAGTCACTTCAAACTTAACGCGCCCTTTCCCGCGCCGTGTCCATCCACCTATTCCATTATCTTCAGCTGCCTTGAGAGCAGCATTCAGGACTTCTATATCTTTTTCAGTAGGGTTCTTGATAATGATCCTGCCTGTCAGTTCGGTTCCTTCTACGATCTCTTCAAGCTCGATTGACGCGCCTTTTCCAGAAGATATCGTACCTGTTTCCCGGTCAATGTGCGGATGTACTGTTCTTTCAACTACTTTATCAAAGGGTCTGACAGATTTTAGATCTTCAAAGGATACTCTTCCTTTTCGTCCCAGATTTCCGAACATATCGCATGTTAGACATCTCCCGCAACCTTTAGTGTCTTTTCCGGTATCGCATGTCCCGGCGTCTTTATAGATCTTCTCTGCATATCCGCGAATTGCTCCGAAGATACTGATCGATGCGAATCCATCCCCCGACATCCTGGTCGGCAACAGATTTCCCTGCTTTCTTCTTTTCTGGCTGTCTATTTTATTTTCACCTGTATAGAGCGGTGACACTGCTGTTGCTTTCAGTTCTAATATCCATAAGTCTTCATTTATCATTGTTTTAACTCCTTTCTATTTTTATTTGAAAAATATCCAATCGAACGAGAACTTTGAGTCAATTGTCTTTATCAATAATAAATCTTTCAAATTTATCGTCATTGAGACGCCATAGATGTTTCAAAAGACAAAACCGATATCGTTGCATCCTCATATCATTGGAAATTCGTTCTTCAATCTCAACCTTCAGTGCTACATCAAAGTTGCTGCCTCATATCATCGATATCTCGCTCTGTGACTTATGTTGGTGGAAAGCCCACAATCCAAATTTTGGTTGTTGCCTCGTATCATTGGCATGTCGCTCTTTCATTTGTATTCTCTCAATTCTAATTTCATTGTATTAAAAATATATTGCTGCCTCATATCATCAGCATGTCGTTCTGTGACGCCGCATATTTGCATGATTGTCAACTCATTCCTTAGTTGCCGCCTCATATCATTAGCACCTTCTTTGATAACACATTATTTCGTACAAAAACACGAAACTTAAAGTTGCATCCTCATTTCATCGGAACCTTGGTCTTCAATAGCATAGAGCCAATATCATTTTTTCAATCCATTTCTGTTCTTGTCGACAAGTTATGGCATCGCTTGTAAGAGCAAGAAAGCTTACATCGTACCCTATCATCAAAATAAGGTATTCATGATTTATACATTTATAAATTCTATCTTAAGATATTCCTCCATTATTTTATTTCATTAAACACTCGATTGAGTGATGACTGCAAATTTGACTGTTCCATCAAAGAGCTTCTTTTTAATAAGTCTTCCAGTTGTCCTGAAATAAGAGACCTGTCCGGGATTTGAATTCCTTTGCGGCGCAAATCATTTTCATCCAGAATCAATGCATCGTTTTTAATCTT
>JAHIFK010000222.1 GCA_018900975.1 Methanobacteriota archaeon | reverse complement strand
TCAATTACGCTTAAAAGCGAGATGCTTACAGACACATAAGGTGTTAATGGGCTGTAAACTGGAATTACAAAGGGGATGCTTGAGCCGTATGAAGCGAAAGTTTCATGTACGGTTCTTAAAGGGCTTGAGGCCGGCAACGGCTTCCGGCTACTTGACAGAGAAAAACCGTACGATAGGACACGGATGACACAGATGACGCGGATACGCACGGATCCGTGAAAATCCGCGCAATCCGTGTCATCCGTGTTCCATTTTAATTAAATTTGATAATAGTATAAAATCATTGATATTTTGGAAACTAATACATGCCGACTCTGTCAAACCCCTTAACCCCTGACCAATGAGATGCTTTCTGATCAATCTACCAGAACAAGTTCCTCTATACGTTCAAAATGTTCTCTATTCCTGGTGAGGAGACTGACTTCATTCTGCAAGGTTATGGCTGCTATCAGGACATCTCTAATATCGATCGATTTACCTTTTGCTTTCATATCTGAATCGACTACAATTCCCATTTTTTCCAGGCATCTTTTAGTTCTTTTTTGAGTTCTTCAGCTTCCTTGTCATCCATTTCCCAACCACCTGCAAAACGGCTTGGCTTTTTTTTTCTTGAAATTAAGTAGGCGCTTTATTGCCTCATCCATAGACACCGGTCTTTTCATCTCTGTCCTCAACTCACCTGTAAACACATTGATGCTTTTGTAGGTTTCATTTTTTATCTGCAAAATTAAACCCTGATCTTAACTTCTTGAAGCAAGAACGGCGGGTAAAAAACCCCGTTCTCTGTAATTATCGCGCTCAGATACTCCATTGGCGTGGCATCAAAAGCAGGGTTGTACACTTCAACTTCAAGCGGCGCTATCTGGTGGTTCCCGAAATATTTTAGCTCATCAGGTTTTCGCAATTCTATCTCTATCTCGTCCTCCATGTGCTCAAAATCGAACGTGGATACCGGCGCAGCCACGTAGAAGGGGATATCGTGCTCTTTTGCGATGACCGAATGAGTATAAGTCCCTATTTTGTTGAACACAGCATCCTGAGTTATCCTGTCCGCGCCAACGATGACCTTGTCCACCATGCCTTTTCGCATCACATGACCTGACATGCTGTCAGTGATAAGGGTGACTGGTATCTTATCTTCCATAAGCTCCCACGTCGTTATCCTGCTCCCCTGGTTTAACGGGCGCGTCTCGCACGAGATGACCTTTATGTCTTTTCCCTGCGCCCGTGCAGAGCGGATAACGCCTAGCGCCGTTCCCCAGTCCACACACGCAAGCCTTCCTGCATTGCAGTGTGTCATTACAGTATCGCCGTCATCAAGCAGCATAGCGCCGTGCTCACCCAGTTCCTTGTTCTTTTCCACATCCTCGTCTGCAATGGCTTTTGCCTCATCGAGAGCGAAAAGCCTGACCTCTTTCATGTTTCTTGCACCCTCTACTGCATTGAGAACGCGTTTAACGCCCCACGAGAGGTTAACAGCAGTAGGTCGGGTGCTGATGATAGTTTTCCCGGCTGCTTCGATGTCCTTCATCGCGCCGTCCAGAGAAGAGGCTTTGCTCCTTTGCGCGGCAAGCGCCACGCCAAAGCCCCCGGCTGCCCCGAGCGCTGGGGCGCCCCTTACACGCAGTTTTATTATTGCTTCGCACAGGCATTCGATAGTGCTGCACTCAATTACTTTATACTCCCGCGGAAGGAGTGTCTGGTCTATCATCACTATACAATTTTTCTCTTTCTCCCAGTCAATAGTCCTCATTGAGGCTATTTTATAGCCACATTACATATTTAAGCACTGCCGTTTAAATAAAAAGACATGATAGTGGTAAAGCTTGGTGGAAGTCTTATACACAGGGCAAAGGAGATCGTAAAAGAGATAGTTGAATATTCAGATGCAAGCGGTGAAGCCATATTGATAATCCCGGGCGGCTCCATATTCGCAGATACGGTGCGAAAGGTGAACGCTTCTGATGAGGCAAGTCACTGGATGGCGATACTTGCGATGGAACAGTATGGTTATTATATCGCGGACGGGAGTGATGCCCAACTTGTCGATGATACGAGTGGTATAGATGAGGGTGTATATATCCTCCTGCCTTATGCGCTCCTAAAAAAGAAGGATGAACTGCCGCATACATGGGATGTGACCTCGGATACGATCGCCGCATGGGTGGCCAGCGTGCTTGGGGCAAGATTTATCAAACTAACAGATGTGGACGGGATATTCATTAATGGAGAATTGAAAAAAGAGCTCAGGGCTGAGGAACTGCATGGGATAGAGACCTGCGTGGATGGTGAACTCCCGCGTTTCCTCATAAAAAACAAAATGAACTGTGAAATCCTTAACGGGAACTGTCCAGGCAGGTTAGTCAATGCTATCAAAGGCAATTTTTCCGGTACACTCATAAGGGGATAAATTTTAATAGCAATCGATTATATGGGAGTCCCAACATTAAGGAGAATATTATGCCAAAAGCAGAAGCAAAAAATTGTGTATCATGCGGAGTAAATCTTATTGAGCGCGGATATGCGCGATTCCCATGCCCGAAATGCGGAAATGAACTTGGAAGATGTGTGTCGTGCAGACACCAGAGCAATCAATATAAGTGTGCTAACTGCAGCTTCGAAGGACCGTGAGTGCAATGGGTGATGTCGCAGCAAAGATCAAGATAATGCCCACAGGTATGGATGTCGACCTGAATGAACTCAAGGAAGCGCTTACAAAAGTAGTCCCGAAGGGAGCGCGTCTGCATGGTTTCTCGGAGGAACCCGTTGCATTCGGTTTAAAAGCCCTGATGGTCGTTGTTAAAGTTGGTGACCTGGAAGGCGGAACCGAACAGGTTGAAGAGGCTTTTGGAAAAGTAAAGGGCGTCGAGAACGTATCCGTAGAAGAACTCGGCAGGATGTAACTCTTACATCCTTTAAAATATTATTTTTCAACGGGCCTGTAGATCAGGGGTAGATCGTTGCGTTCGCAACGCAAAGGCCGCGGGTTCGAATCCCGCCGGGTCCATAATACAAATATATATAAGATAAATAACGTCAAGTCATTGAGAACAAGATGGAGCCTGAACTTTCAGTTATCGTTCCTGTACTTGACGAAGCAAAATACCTTGAGGCCACTCTTGCCCCGATCAAAGACCAGAACACGAATAAATCTTATGAGCTGATAGTATCTGATAACGGCAGCACGGACGGGAGCGTGGAGATCGCAAATAGGTATGCAGACAAAGTGGTACATTGCGAAGAACGCGGCATCGGTCCTGCAAGGCATTTCGGGGCATTGAATGCAAGTGCGAGCAGCAAATATTTCGTTTTTATCGATGCCGATACTCATATTCCGGGGTACTACATTTCTTTCTTATACGAAATGTTCAGGGCAAATCAGGATATAGTGGCCTTCTCGACAGGGTTTGAATTCTCGGAACGGTCAGAACAGATAAAGCTCGCAGAAGGCGTTGCTAATAACTATTTTTCAATGAGGGACAGATTGCGTTCAGCAACACTGCCTGGTTTCAACACAGCCGTCCGCCGCGATGCGTATTTTAAATGCGGAGGCTACCGGAACGTCCTTCTCGAAGATGTGGATTTCAGCAGAAGGATTACAAAGCTCGGGGCCGTGAAGTTCTACCGCCATATTAAAGTAATGAACTCATCCCGCCGCCTTGAAGTGATGGGGCTTCTTGGGACACTGTATTATTATGCACAGCTTGACCTTGGATGGGAACTTAATTCCACATTTATAGATAAGATATCAAAGAGGCTGGGCATCGCTGACCTGCGGGAATATATCGGGATAAGGAAATAACAGGAAGCGTAATGATAAAACTCAAAGCACATATCGTTTCAAGGGGCAGTGCAGAAGGAGAAGCCCTCGTAACATCCCAACCGATATCATTTCTTGGGAGCGTTGATCCGCAGACGGGCATCGTGGTCGAAAGGGGGCACGAACTTGCCGGAATGAGCATAAAAGGAAAAGTGCTGGTTTTTCCGTCAGGCAAAGGTTCGACTGTCGGCTCGTATGTGATATACCAGCTCAAAAAGAACGGCGCTGCTCCCTCTGCTATGATAAACATAAAAACTGAACCCATAGTTGCTGTCGGCGCAATAATCTCAGGCATACCGCTTGTGGACAGGGTTGAGAAAGATCCCCTAACCACAATAAAGACCGGGGATAAGGTTTTAGTGGATGCGATCGTAGGAAGCGTGGAGATAATATGAACGATGAGAAAGGATTTACTGAAATAAAGATGAGTTCTGGGTGGTTCATGACCATCTCAATGCAGAAAAGCGAAAGAGGAGAGGAAGAGAAGGAATATGTGGAGATAGCAAAAGAAAGAGGCGGGCAGAAACAGCGAAGGTTTTTCCTGAATCCCAAATATGTACGGGCGCTTGGCGAGGCGCTTGTGAAGTTTGCGGATGAGAATAAGCTGTAAATATCGATCTCAGTTTTATACATGACGACATAAGTAATTACGCATAATTGATATTATTTTTAGTATTTATTAACCGCAGATGAACGCAGATAAACACAGATGCGTAGCAACAAATCCGCGTCCATCAATGCCGAAACCCTGCGGGTTCTCGACTCCGCGCACACCAATGCCCCGCAGGGCATAGGTGGACTCAGCCTGACCCCGAATTGTATTGAAACTGCCAGTCCTGTCCCGATTATCAACCCTGCCAGTTGAGGCTTATTTGCCCCTTTTGCCAGATTTTCATACATGAATAAGATGTTATGAATGTGATTTTTCGATAAATAGATGTAGGAACATTACATTTATTTTCAGTTGAAGTTTCAGAGATATCTATAATTAGGGAGAGACTAATGAAATATTAACGTGGCAATAGAACAGCAGTATTGAGAATAAAGGAGTGATGATTTATGGACGTGCGATATGCTATCCAGACAAGACGAAGTATAAGGGCTTATGAACCCCGTGCAGTGGAAAAGGATAAACTGGTGAGAGTCCTCGATGCAGGCAGGCTTTCGCCTTCCGCAGGCAACCGCCAGGAGCGAAGGTTTGTTGTGGTAAGTGATGCCGGGAAACGAAAAGCGCTTTCTGAAGCGGCAAATAACCAGTCATTTATAGCTGATGCGCCTCTTGTGATCGCAGCCTGTTCAATTGAAACAGAATATGTTATGAAATGCGGTCAACCGGCTTATCCCATCGACACCGCGATCGCCGTGGACCACATGACCCTCCAGGCTGTTGAAGAAGGGCTCGGTACATGCTGGATAGGCGCATTTGATGAAAAAAAAGCCAAAGAAATCTTGAGTATCCCTGATAGTGTGAGGGTAGTTCAGCTTCTAACGCTTGGGTACCCCTTGTCAGCACCTAATCCAACATCGCGAAAAAGCCTGGATGAGATCGTGATGCGGGAGAAATGGAGCGTGAAATAGGAACAAAAATGGGATAGCGCGGATTTGAACCGCGGTCTAAGCGTCCCAAACGCTCAAGGATGGACCAGGCTACCCTACTATCCCGTGGGGTGTCCTACTAATAGCATGATATGATAAAAACCTTGCTGTACTGGAATCCTGCAGTACAGGAATTGTTTATAAACCGTTAAATCCAATAAGCACCGAGGAAATAAGTATGGAAAATGTTTATTACTATGAAGATAAGGTCAGCCAGAATGTCAAAAAGATACTTGAAAGCGAAGAGGACGATTTCTTCAAGCGCATAGGTTTCACTGTCAGGGAGTGCGACCTCCTTGGCTCTGACCGCAAGGGTTATTTCCTGTATCTGAAAGCTAATTCGGAAGAACTTGACCGCGCCGAGAAAAAACTAGATGGGATGGGGCTTCAAAAACTTACAGGCGAGGAACAGAAGCTAATCACAAAGGCTTTCTTGGACGAAGAGGAGAACGCGGCAAGCGGTATGGGAATGATATTCGGTTAGTTTTTCAATTCCCCTGGATTTTTTATTTTAAATACTGCCACATTTGCTCTCAAAATTGTCTCTTCAGGTTTCTCATCTGCGAGAGTCATGGGTTTTTGATTGAACACATCCGGATGTATGCCAAATGCAGCAGAGAACTCTTCAACTGTAAAGAACTCTTCAACTGTAAAGAACTCTTCAGGCGGATGAGAATGTCCCATCAGTGACTCAGTAAACTTGCGCTGCCTTGAAATCTCTATTTCAGATGCCCCTTTTCTATAGTTAGGAAATCCAATAACGAGACATCCATTTTTCTTCAGGTTCTTGCGAATAAACTCAAACATGTCCTGAAAAAACTCCTTTTTGTTTTCCACAGGCGTCCTGCCGTTGCATAATGCGATCTCATGTTCTGAGCTGACCATCAAGAAGCAGTTGGCGCTGGGAATACGAGCATTCAGCGCTTCTTTAAGCGACATCTTTATAGGTATGTATTTCACGAACGACAGTTGAGGAACATCATTGATCGTAGTAGAAGGTTCTATATTTATTACGGTGGTTTCTATCCCAAGCTCATCAATAATCCTGGCGCCCATGCCTGGACCGCCTCCAATATCGATCACTTCATCCCCTTTCCTGATTTGTCTGGACAGGACATCTCTGACTAATTCGTGCATTACACTGATCCTTCTGGCAAAGGTATTTGCATAGTCCATTCCATCGAATTTTTTAAAACTATCCATACTATTCTCCAAATCATACGTTCATAGTCAAACACATAATTCTCAATCCGAATTAAGTAATATTCTATTTACTGCCCAGCAGCCGCGCTATCTTATCCAGGTCATCCTTTTTCAGCCTGAACTCCTGGTTCCAGCCGCCAAGCGCCGAGTTCTGGGCATGGAAATCGTTGGCATCCTGCGGCGTGTCAAGAACGTAAATTGCGGCATTGTAGAACTCTGCTGAAGTATATTCCCGATCGTTTATCAGGAACTTCCGATTGTCTTCCGCTACCACTCTTGGTATGGTGGCTTCAACAAAATAATAGTCCGTGCCCTTGATGTTCCAGCTGCTGTAATCCGTGGAGTTCCCCACATCGCTCACCTTGAGCGCAATCCATGCATGCTGTCTTTCATACGAGATTATGATTTTCGGTGCTACCTGGAAATTTCTCCTGATGTAATCCCAGAAATATGTTGACATCCTTGAACAGTCAAGCTCATCTGCCTGGTAAAGCGTGTTCCATTTCCTGTCGTAAAATGAAGTCAGGTTTTCTGATATCCTGTCTATTAGCAGTTCGCTCTTATTGGTCATTACAGGCACAGGCGTCCATATACTTGTACCAGGCGCAGGTGCAGTTGATTGTGCCGTCATAAATGGCTCCTGCTGAAACGGATCATTCTGATCTGCTGTTTGATATGGTTCAATGCATCCTGAAAGAGATATCAGGAATACAATAAAAAATATCAAGATATTCTTATTCATTGTTTCCCGAAAAGCCTCGGTATGATCTTCTTTTTAACTCCCATCCCGATAAAGATTACCAGGAACAAGTAAATTGCTATGGGCAGGATATATCCTGTAAAGACGATCAGCCCGCTTATACTGTCGAAGAACCCATTCACACTCTGCTTCAGGGCATCTGTTATTCCCCAGCCTTCAAAGAAGGGAGCGAGTTCATTGACGTTCACGGTGATCGTTGACATCTCAATGCTCTTGTCAAGATAATTCAGCTTTCCAGTAAGGCTCTCTATTTCGCCGCGCACACGATTTAGCTCCCGCTCGATATCAAGCACATCCTTGACCGTAGTTGCCATTTTAAGGATCTCCTGCAGTCTTTCCTCCTGTTTTTTAAAGTTGCCCAGTCGCGCATTAATATCTATATACTGCTCGGTAACGTCCTGTCCCTGTAGATCTTTTGATTTAACTGTGCCCAGCGCCTCTATCTGCTCGACAGCAGCATAGAAATTCTTTTGAGGGACCCTCACGGTCACCTGACCGTTCTTGCGTTCCTCGTAACCAGACACAGATGAACCCGAGATAAAACCTCCCTGTTGCACCGTGATATTCGTTATTTTATTTACAGTGGAAGGGACATTGTCAACCTCAAGCTGAAGGCGTCCTGTCGAAATGATCATCCTTTCCATGGAAATGGCTTTTCCATTCAGGATGCTGTTTCCTGTATCCAGTGAATTGGCAGATAATTCAAACTCGCTCTTTTGAAATCCTGAATATGAACGATCATAAGATATTTCAGAGGTGCCCCCCAATCCAAAATTAAATGCTGTACTCACCAGGAACATGGTTATTATAAGCAACATGACCGCGGCAATTACCACCAACTTCTTGTTCATGTATTCTTATATTTACCTTTAAAATATATAATGTTAACCTTAACTTCGAACGAAATTGAAGTGACCGCAATGTTTTTTAAGGCTACTGAGCATTAAAGACCAGAGGAGGCAAAAAATGTTAAAGAAATTTATGTTATTATCAATGCTGATAATCGCGTCCGTATTTTTATCTGGATGCGTTTTTGAGGATACCAGTAAAGCAAATCAGACCATAGGACCAGATTTCATACCAAAAACTAATCTTCCGACGGGTTTTACTTTTATGGGGACCCATGATTACACGATGGAGATCGCAAATACTACTGTGAGCGGGTTCGAAGGTGTTTACAGGTATGGTGGAGAGGACATATATATCCAGGCGTTCAAACATGATAATCCTGAAACTCTGCTCTCTCAATATAAAGCAGACCAGAGGAAAAGGTTCAGGGAAGATTTGGATCCTTTTGAAGATATCTCAATAAATGGACATGCTGCCACAAAGTTCGCGGATGTCGGAATATTGAACGGAAAGGAACAGAAGAAGTACAGCATAATCTGGGCTAAAGGCGATTATCTGGTCATGGTAGGCTCTTCTGCCGATCCCATGACAGTGTTTTCTCTGGCATCAACAACAGGTTATTAAAGCAAACCCATCATTTTATGAGTCTGCGGGATAACCCGCACGTCTTTTAATTTTTCAGCAGCAAAATCCATCAGTTTGAAAAGCTGTCCTGTTTTTACGTGTATTTTTGACGTCACAGGCTGGAGAATTAACGGAATGTCCTGGTCGATCGATGCAATCCCATTCACCGCTTCAGATAATGATGCTATTGTGGTTTCAGGAAGTACCACTATTTTTACAAAAGTTTCAGTACAATCGCTAAATATAGATATCGTCTCAAGTTCGTTCTTTAACAATTCATCATAATGGCGCGTGGAGTCATGCTCTGGTAATTTAATGTCGCATGAAGCAACTGCAATAACATCCTTTAATTTTCGCGCTTCATCGGGAAATCCTGAATTTGTCTCAAGGTATAACGGAAACTCTGTATCGAGTTCCCTGATAAAATCAGCATGGATAAGCGGCTCCCCTCCTGTCAGGCTGATATGCCTTGTCGAAGGAGACCATAATTTAGAAATAGCATCAATAAGAAAATCCCTGTCAACAGGATTTTTTACAGAATGGAAGTCGCCCTTTCCTGAAGTTCTTTCAATACTGCAAGAGCCTGAGATGCTGCGGCTTTTGGGCGTGTCGCAGTAAGCGCAATGGAGCTGGCACTGCTGGAACCTGACGAACACCTGGCGCGCGCCGGCATAAGTGCCTTCTCCCTGTATGGAATTAAATACTTCTTCTATCTGCGCTTGCATCTGGAAATGTTATTTTACAAAATCGATCCCATATCTTGCAGTGGCAATATTTCCTGATGTACCTTTTCCAAGGATCTGCGGAGATTTGACGCCAGTAACTACGATCATCGTCCTTATCACATGCTCAAGATCAGGGTCCACCATGGCTCCCCAGATCAACCTTGCCTTGGGGTCGATCCTAGTATAAAGCTCATTTACTACGCTTTCAGCTTCTGCGATAGTCATATCGGGTCCGCCCACAACATTGACAAGAGCTGAAGTGGCTCCCGAAATATCCACATCCAGCAGCGGGCTTCTCAGGGCTTTCTGCACAGATTCCAGGGCCTTGTTCTCGCCTTCTGCTTCTCCCAGACCGATCATGGCGACACCGCTCTTTTGCAATATAACTCTAATGTCTGCGAAATCAAGATTGACAAGACCAGGTCTTGTAATGAGTTCAGTGATGCCCTTGACCGCGCGCATCAGCACCTCATCGCATACTTTAAACGCTGCCTGTAAGGGCAGATGAGGTACGACTTCAAGCAATTTGTCATTTGGTACAACTATCACAGTATCTACGACATCTCGCAGTCGTTCAAGTCCAGCCTCCGCGTTCTCCATGCGTATAGCGCCTTCTACAGAGAAGGGCAGAGTGACCACAGCGATCGTCAGGGCTCCAGCTTCGCGCGCAACTTCTGCAACTACAGGCGCAGCGCCCGTGCCTGTCCCGCCGCCAAGACCGCATGTAATAAAAACCATGTCCGCATTTCCCACAGCTTTCTCTATCATGGGTTTGGATTCCTGCGCTGCATCCTGTCCTATCTGCGGCAGGCTGCCAGCACCAAGCCCCCTTGTCCTGCTCCTTCCGATAAGGATCTTATTCCTTACCTTGATATTCAGCAGATGCTGCGCATCGGTGTTTATTGCGAACAGGTCTGCTCCAATTATTCCTTCCTCCATCACTCTCTGAATAGTATTTGAGCCTGAACCTCCGCACCCTATGACAACTATATTGGTTTTTAATTCCTGCAATATTTGCAGAAGTTCCTCGTCAGTATCTCCCATTGTGGGCATTCTGGATTCTCCGGCTCTTGCTATCGCCTCTGTTATAATTGATTCCATATTTTACTCCTCGATCGCCTTGTCATAATTCAACTTGATGGCTTTAATATTTAATTCATATACCATCTCTGGATTTATAGTTTTTCCGTCTAGAACTACAGACTCTCCTCTTGCCAGCCTTCCATACAGGGGTCCCTCTGTTATCCCGAGAGATCTTGCACGCTTGGGACTGAACTTTTTTTCTATTATCTGAAGAATACCTTTGTTCATATTTACTTCATACTTTTTTTTAATTATATCAATACATTCATTTGTCAATTCCTCAGCAGCAAGTCTCGCACAGTTGCTGTCCAGTCCGATCAAAACGTGTGCGAACCTTCCGTCCTCATATTCTATGTATGCAATGTTATGGTCAGACAGGAATTTCCTGAGCCGTTCCCTGTCAAGTTTTTCAGCTTCAGACAACAGGGAAGGACTGAGTCGCGCTATTTTAACCTTAGGGCAAATACAGTTCTGGCATTCGCATTTTATTCCGTTCGTCATTCTTGCGCGACCTGTCGGGCATACCTCTTTAACTTTCTGTCGCAATTGCCTGCAAAACTGCCACGGCACTCCGTCCATGTCCCTGATATCGCTTTCTTTTAGGATTTCATATCCTGTGCGTTCTATCATTGCACTCAGTCTTTCACGCTGTTGAGCCTTCATGGATTTTCGGTCAATATAAGCAAAATCGGCTTTTGATCTTTTAAACGCCTGGTGTATCAATTCCTCATCCAGGAAGTCAAGCGCATGGGACGGGAAAATATGACCGAAAGCAACGTCAGTTTCAAAGATGAGCGCTGTCTGCCTTGGGGCATAATGAGTTCCCCCGAATCCAACAGCCACGGGTGAATCGCTTTCTTTGAACAAAAGAATTGCCTCTGCAACGATCCTGCCTGCCACTTCATCCAGCCACTGTTCCTCATTGCTTCCTATCTCGATGAAAACTGATGGAACGTCAAGATCGCTGGGCCCGTGATGCGTACATTCAAGAGTGACTTCGTATTCTTCATTCTCAGAAAGCAATTTAAGCGAGCGCAGCAGGGAACGCACAGCCTGGGGCGATGAAGCTGCAAGATGCTTTTGCGATCCACCGAACTTTGCTTCATTGATGTTTCCCGTAGAATGGACAGTAAGTATCGCTCTTGCGTCCTTGCTCCTGTGTTTTGATGCAAAGATCAAAAGGTTTGCCGGAAATCCGGCTTCCTTCAATATCCTGTCAAGCCCATCCTGATATATGAGGGGGTCTTTAATTTCAACGAGCCTGTAATTCTTAAATTCAAACACAGAATAGAACTCAGAACTTACCTGCTCCCATTTTCGAAGCGCTAAAAGAATATTTTTAATATTCTGGCTGGCTCTGTCCTGAGTTGAACATACTACAGTTACCTTTACCTCACTTTTCAAACCACTGCCTTCTAAACTTTAAATATATCAATCAAAATCGCTGCCAGTAACCATCTTTTTATCTACTATGGCATAATCCTTTGCAGCCCTTACAGCCTCAAAAGGTATCATCAGGTAATTGTCCTGGCTTTTATATTTCGAGGTGTCAACAAAGGAGTTGGGCTTTACCACAAGATACAAAAGCTCACCAGTCTTTGATTCCATGATCACATTGTAAACCATACCGAGTTCTGACCCATCCGTCAGCATTACTCGTTTATTTGATAGATTTTTTGCAAGTATCTTCGCCATAGTACATCCCTTGATGAACTCGAAGGTTCATCAAAACTTCTGTTTTTATCTATAACCTATATAAGACTTCTGTTCCTGCTTTGTACCGCCCTTGAATTGCTCCTGCAGCTTCTCATAATATTCGATCATTCCTTCTACGAGGGCAGGTCTGACTTTCTTCAATGACGCGCGGAAATGACTCATTTCGACTTTTTCCGTATTGAAATTTTCCCGCAGCGCCAGCATTACAGCCTCCCTGCACAGACTCTCGATGTCTGCGCCCACATAATTCTCAGTAAGATCTGCAAGTTCTTCTTTATTGACATCTTCAGCGAGCGGGATATTTTTCGTATGGATATTGAATATATCTACCCTTCCTGCTCTTCCAGGAGGACCCACAAAGACAAGCCTGTCAAACCTACCTGAACGAATAAGCGCCGGGTCGATTATTTCAGGCCTGTTCGTCGCCCCTATAACTACTACGTTCTTTAATGTCTCAATCCCGTCAAGTTCAGTCAGCAGCTGGTTCACTACTTTCTCGGATGTTCTGGAACCGGCGTCCATACCTCTTACGGGTGCTATTGCATCAAGTTCATCAAGGAAGAGGATGCTGGGTGAAACCTGTCGGGCTTTCTTGAATACCTCCCGGATCGCTTTCTCGGATTCACCAACCCATTTGGATAATAGCTGGGGACCTCTCACACTTATAAAATTCGCTGAACTCTCATTCGCTACAGCCTTGGCAAGAAGCGTCTTCCCGGTACCCGGAGGACCGTAAAGCAGGATTCCTTTTGGGGGCTGGATCCCCATCTTCAGGAACTTCTCAGGGCTCTTGAGAGGCCATTCAACAGCCTCTATGATCTCCTGCCTGGCTTCATTAAGACCGCCAACGTCATCCCATGAGATCTCTGAGATCTCGACCAGTACTTCTCTCATCGCAGATGGCTCAACTTCCTTCAGCGCAGCTTCAAAATCGTCGGCTGTGACATGCATGTTGTCCAGAATTTCTTGTGGGACCGCTTCATCTACCTTTATCTGGGGAATATATCTGCGCAGTGATTTCATCGCAGCCTCCCTTGCAAGAGCAGAAATGTCAGCCCCCACGAACCCGTGTGTTTTAGAAGCCAATTTATTTAAGAAATAAGGTATTGAATCTTCAATAACTTTCTTAATATAATCCTGAGATACCACACCTGAATCTAAAAGCGTTTTCTCAATTTCGCTTATTTCTGTATCCTTTTGATTTATTATGCCTTCAGAGAATCTGTTAATAATATCATTGAATTCTTTGACATTTTTATAATGCTTGACTTTAGTTATGTCTACTACAATAGATTCGAGTATACTTCTTTTTATCTTTATTGTATTATTAATTTTATTAATAGAAACTATGTCTTTTTCTATTATAATTATGTTATTTTTACTCAGTTCTATATCTTTTTCCAGGCTTTCGATTTTAGATTTTAACGGTTTTATTTGATTTTGCTTATTGATTATTGTACCCAGGATCCTTTGCAGGAACGATTCATTAGCATTTTTCTTTTCTTTTTCTAATTTTTCCAGTTCATCTTTAATTTCTTTTTGATCATTTTCAAAATTTCTTTTCTCAAATTCCAATGATTCCATCCTGGATGTATTATCAGAGATACGCATTAAGGAATTTTTCTCAAAGGAAGATATCCTTTCTGAAAGGAGCTTTAAAGCGATATCATTTTCCCAATTATAGATAGGCATGCCTCTTGTATGTATCTGGAATATTTCGAGTCTGTCGATCTGGTCAGGCACACCGATCTCAACCTCCCTGTCGAACCTGCCTGGTCGCCGCAGCGCCGGGTCAATTGCATCAATCCGGTTCGTGGCCCCGATCACTACGACCTGTCCTCTTTCCTCCAGCCCGTCCATCATGGTAAGAAGCTGCGCGACTACCCGCCGTTCCACTTCGCCTGTCACATCTTCCCTTTTTGGGGCAATGGAATCAAGTTCGTCGATAAAAATTATAGAAGGGGCTTCCTTGTTCGCCTGTTCGAACAACTCCCGAAGCCTCTGTTCGCTCTCTCCATAATACTTGCTCATTATCTCAGGTCCTGCAATGGAGAAAAAGTTGGAACCTGATTCATTGGCTACCGCCCTGGCGATAAGAGTTTTACCAGTTCCCGGAGGACCGTACATCAGAACGCCCTTGGGGGAGTCGATGCCTAATCTTTGAAATACTTCAGGGTGCTTCATGGGAAGTTCTATCATCTCGCGAAGACGCTGTATCTCATCAGAAAGGCCGCCAATATCTTCGTAGGTTATGCCCGTTCCTTTAATTTCAAGTACGACAGGCTTCTCCCTCAGTTTGATATCTGTAGAGTCTGCTATTGTCAATATGCCATCCGGTTCAGCCTCGATGGCAACAAGCGGTATCGTCTGACCTGTCACGACCCGCCCAAGGAAAGGATGAGCCATTGTGCTCATTACTGGTATAATATCCCCTTTGATGATGGAACGTTTCATTATCTGGCGCTTCACCATCTCTTCCGCTTCGCCTCCGAACTGTATGGATGTGCCTTCAGGAGGCGCAAGGACTATCTTGTTAGCTATTTTAACTTCCGCTTTCTTTATCTTAACATGATCGCCTATGCCAGCCCCTGCGTTTTGCCTTATAAAGCCGTCAATGCGTATAATATCCTGATCCCAGTCGATGCGGTCGGCGCGCCATACCTTTGCTGATGTAGCTCTTTTTCCTTCGAGTTCTATTATGTCGCCAGGCGTAAGCTGCAGGACCATCATCGTGTGCGGATCAAGCCGCGCAATCCCTCTTCCAGAATCGTTCGGGTATGCTTTTGCTATAGTGAGCGTTATCTCATCCATTATTATATCCCCTCAGATATATACAACATTTTTCGTTTGCATTTATATATTCCTTTTACTTAATTAGATTTCAGGGATAAAAGTGTTTGCGTTAGTTCGTTGTTAATTTAGCGAAATCTATGCTTATTATTGACCCTTATGATTATGAATTTCATATACCATTCTATTCCGAAGCTGCGATATGGACTTCTTCGGGGAACAGCTTTTTTGTCTTCATGAAATCCCTCGCTTTTTTCATAGCGGTGGCATAAATGAACAGCCAGCCCTCATTAAGGAAAATAGTTGCGTCCCTGATGGTTTCTTTGCTCAACACATCTGCTCCGAATTCCATCAGTAACTGTATAGTAGCCACGCAAGCTGCAGAATATTCGTCCATGTCCTTTGATTCAGTTGCTACATCATGAAGAACCATTTTATACAGGCTCCTGAACTTATTTCCAGGAACATATTGTTGTTCTCCGGTTTTTAAAAGGACATTGATCTCAATAAGATCGCTGGATAATTTTTTTATTTTATCCTCTTTCCAGACCTCAGTCGGGTTTTCTGTAAGTTCATAAGCAGCCCAAACTTCACGCAAATATGACTCTATCTCTTCCTTGTTTTCTACCCTTTTTAATGCATATTCTGCTGATTTAAGTTCGGGTAATGTGAATATATAATATCTCAAAAGATTCTTGAGTTTCTCCCCTTCCTCCCCCTCAACTATCGTCACCTTCTTAAGGATCTCGTATTCGATATCGGTAAGGGTTACATTCAGGATTTTTGACATTTCACACCTTTATTTCCAGATGATCAATTTAAAACCCTGAATTTAATAATTCCAGAAATGCAGTTGTTCATTCAAACATCTCCGCAATGAAAATACATTCCTGTGCACCCTCTATAGCACATTCTGTTCCTTTCTTACAATAGTATTTCGAGTCAATATGTTTTCGGGCGAGTTCACCGAAAAACCCTCTTAATAAATCGCAGAATTTACACTTTTTTTGAATCCCTAGTCCTTTTACCTTGAATAATACTTTTTTTTCAGATCTTTCAACCGTTATTTTTATATCATCTTTTTCAAATTCCTTGCAGCTATCCTCGATCCGATCATATTTTAGACTCGCTGCAGCCTGTTCCCCCGCTTCAAACATCAAAACAGAATTAGCAGATTCAGTCACGATATTATTGCAGACATCAATATATGCTTCCAGAAATCTTCTGAACAATCATTCACGCCCTTTAATAATAATTAATCAGATTCCATACTTAATAAGGTTTTCTTTTAACATTTTTTAAAAAATTCTAGAGCTCAGAAAAATCGCGTGTTCAAATGTTTTTACTGGAACCTAAGATAAATTGATGAACCCCGATAAAACACCGGATCTGAGTGTATGCGTGTTCAACTGCGATCAATGCAAAAATGCCAGAAAATTCTTCATGACTTTTTCTTGTGGATCGCCTCTAAAACCTTATTTTCGTTTAAAAATTCTTTCTCGGCATTAAGAAGCTCATTGATCCTTTTTGCCTTTTCACGTTCAATATAAACTACTGTTGCTTTCATTATGAACCCCTTACTCAATATGTAATTTCAAGGCATTACTTTGTCGGTCACAGACCTGATAAATAATATTTATTAATTACAATTAAAAAATTGCGGAAAATAACAAGCATTAACTTTCAGCCTTCGCAGCAGGTATGAGTATGTGGACCGTAGTTCCTTTTTGAACTTCGCTTTCGATCCAGATCTTGCCTCCTGTTGCATCAATAATGGTCTTTGTAATATACAATCCAAGACCTGTGCCACCATACTTTCTTGAGGTCGATGCATCAACCTGATAAAAGCGAGTGAACAATTTCGGTATAATATCAGCGGGAATGCCTAT